>JAFQDI010000098.1 GCA_017416055.1 Lachnospiraceae bacterium | reverse complement strand
CTGGTGGACGTGGAAAACGGTGATGTGGTAGCACAGCACACGAAAGCATATCCTCACGGTGTGATGGAGACTGAACTGCCGGACGGCACGAGGCTGCCGGCGGACTGGGCACTGGAGCATCCACAGGATTTTCTGGATGTCCTTGATGAGTGCGTCTTGCAAATTATGAGTGCATCCGGTATTTTACCGGTGGATGTGATCGGTATCGGTGTGGATTTCACCGCAAGCACTGTGTTGCCGGTGGATGCAGATGGAAAACCGCTTTGTTTTGAACCGCGATTTGCCTCTGAACCGCACGCGTGGGTGAAGCTTTGGAAACACCACGGAGCCAGGGAGCAAGCCAAGCGGATGACGGAACTCGCCCGCGAGAACGAGGAGGACTTTTTGGCAGAGTATGGCGGTGTAGTCAACGCGGAATGGGGGATCCCCAAATTGTTGGAGACACTGGAAAAAGCGCCGGAGGTCTATCGCGCTGCGGATTGCTTTATGGAGGCGGGAGACTGGATTGTGCGGGTGCTGACCGGGGAAAATGTTCGCAGCACGTCGATTGCCGGGTATAAGGAACTTTGGAGAAAACAGGAAGGTCCTCTTTCGCCCGATTACTTGGGACAATTACATCCGGAGTTTGCGCGTCTTACGGAAGAAAAGTTAAAAGGAAAGCTGGTAGGACTGGGTGAGAAGGCAGGGTATTTGACCGAAGAGATGGCAAAGCGGCTCGGACTTTGTGAGGGAATCGTGGTAACGGCAGCGGTTGTGGACGGTCATGTGGCTGTTCCGGCACTGGGGATCAGTGGACCGGACAAAGCGATGATAGTAGTCGGGACCTCCTCTTGTGTGATGACCAATTCTGCGAAGAAAGAGTGTGTTCCCGGTATTTTTGGCCTGGTCGAGGACGGAATGCTGCCCGGCCTGTTCGGATACGAGGCGGGGCAGACCTGCGTTGGCGATATGTTCGACTGGTTTGTGAAAAACTGTGTGCCGGAAAATTATCAGCAGGAAGCGCGGAAACGGGAGATGAATATTCATCAATTCCTGACGGAGAAAGCGTCGAAGCTTAATGTGGGTGAGAGCGGTTTGGTTGCATTGGACTGGTGGAACGGCAATCGTTCCTGCCTGTCTGACTCAGAGTTGACCGGCCTTATTCTGGGAATGACGCTTCAGACGAAACCTGAGGAAATGTATCGGGCATTGATTGAATCTACCGCTTACGGAATGCGGGTTATTTTGGACAATTATGAAGAACATGGAGTTTCGATCAGGGAGATTCGCGCGTGCGGAGGGATTACAAAGAAGAATCCGATGATGATGCAGATCTATGCGGATGTATGCAATCGTGAGATCATGATTGGAACGTCGGATCAGTCCCCGGCGCTGGGAGCAGCGATCTGGAGCGCAGTGGCGGCAGGCACTGCGGCCGGAGGTTATGACTCGGTTGAAACGGCTGCGGAGCGGATGGGCCACGTTGAGGATGTGGTTTACCGGCCGATTCCGGAGAATGTTGCGGCGTATGAGAAGCTTTATCGGGAGTTTAAACTACTCCATGATTATTTTGGGCGTGGAGAGAACGATGTGATGAAACGGCTTCGTCGGATAAAGGACGAGGCGAAGGCGAGACAATGATAGAGAAGAAATTGGAGGCATACCATGCAGATTATTATTGTGGGTTGCGGAAATGTAGGTGTGACGCTGACAGAGCATCTGAGCAGTGAAGGTCATGACATTACGGTGATCGACCAAAATGCGAAAAAAGTACAGAGCGTGTCAAATCGCTATGATGTGAAGGGGATTATCGGAAACGGAGCCAGTTACATGACACTGATCGAAGCCGGCATTGAAACGGCGGATCTGATGATCGCGGCGACAGGTCTCGATGAGCAGAATCTGCTTTCCTGTCTGTTTGCGCGAAAGGCCGGCGGCTGCCAGACGATTGCGCGTGTGCGTAACCCCGAATACATAAAAGAAATCAGCTTCATCAAGGAAGAACTTGGACTTTCCATGACAATCAATCCGGAGTATGCGGCGGCGACTGAGATCGCCAGATTGCTGCGTTTTCCTTCAGCCATTGAGATCGATACGTTTTCCAAGGGAAAGATTGAACTGCTGAAGTTCAAATTGGAAGCCGGAAACTGCCTCTGCAAAACTCAGCTGAAGAGTATTCATGCCATGGTTCAGTGCGACGTGCTGGTGTGTGCCGTTGAGCGCGGCGGTGACGTGGTGATCCCCGATGGTAACTTTATGCTCGAGGATGGCGATGTGATTTCCATTGTGGCCTCCCCTGCCAATTCGGCGAAGTTCTTTAAACGAATTGGGGTTGAGACCAATCAGGTGAAGGATGCGATCCTGGTGGGCGGCGGTGCGGTATCCTACTATCTTGCCCAGCAGCTTTGTGATATGGGAATCGAGGTGACTCTTCTTGAGAAAAACTTTGCCCGCTGTGAGCAGCTGAGCGAGTTGCTGCCGAAAGCAAGAGTGATTAACGGCGATGAGATTGATCGGGAATTGTTGTTGGAGATGGGTGTCCGGGACACAGAAGCGTTTGCGGCATTGACAGGCATGGACGAGGAGAATGTTATGCTGTCTCTGTTTGCGAAGCGCTTCTCCAAGGCGAAATTGATCACGAAAGTCGATAAGATCAGTTTTGATGAGATCGTGGACAACATGGATCTCGGCAGTGTAATCTACCCCAAATATATCACTTCTGAGTATATTATCCAGTATGTGCGCGCGATGCAGAATTCCATTGGAAGTAATGTGGAGACGATGTATAAACTGATCGGTGATAGGGTTGAAGCATTGGAATTCCATATCCGCGAGGATGCACCGGTGGTGAACATCCCTCTGCAGGATCTGGACTTGAAACCGAACCTTTTGATCTGCAGTATTAACCATCAGGGGCATATTATCACGCCGCGTGGTCAGGACAAGATGCAGGTTGGTGACACTGTGGTAGTGGTTACGACAAATTTGGGTCTGAAGGACGTAAAAGATATTTTGAAGTAGGAGAGGGCGAATGAATACTCCAATGGTTAGATATCTGCTTTGCCGATTGCTGCAGTTTCAGGCAGGATTTCTCAGTTTGTCGGCATTGGTGGGATTGATTTACAGAGAAGCGGAAAGTTGGAGCTTTGTGGCGGTTGCGCTTGTATGTCTTTTGATCGGACTGCTGGGAGCGGGGAAGAGACCACAGGACACCTCTTTCTATGCAAAAGAAGGTTATATGGTAGTGGCACTGAGTTGGATTTTGCTCAGTATTACAGGGGCTGTTCCCTTCGTGTTAAATGGGGAGATTCCCCGTTTTGAGGATGCCTTATTTGAGATTGTGTCCGGTTTTACCACGACCGGAGCCAGCATTCTCACTGATGTGGAGGCAATGTCCCACGCGGGCTTGTTTTGGAGAAGCTTTACACACTGGATTGGTGGCATGGGTGTCTTGGTGTTTATGCTGGCGATCCTTCCTGCGACGGGAGGGCAGGGCATGTTTTTGATGCAGGCAGAAAGCCCCGGTCCGTCGGTGGGTAAGCTGGTGCCCAAGCTGAAAAACACTGCAAAGCTGCTCTATAGTTTGTATATCGGAATGACAATGGCGCAGCTGTTGATTCTGTTGATCCTGAAAACGCCGTTTTTTGATGCGTTGACCATCACGCTCGGAACGGCCGGAACCGGTGGCTTCGCTATCAAGGCGGACGGTTTGGCAAGCTATTCCACTGCGGTCCAGACCACGGTCACGATATTTATGATTTTGTTTGGAATTAATTTTAATGTGTATTTTCTGCTGTGGATCAGGAAGCCGAAAGAAGCATTTAAGTGCGAGGAGGTCCGCACTTACTTGGGCATCATTGCGGTTGCGATTCTTTTGATTACGTTGAATATACGCGGTAGTGTGGGTTCTGTTCTTGATGCGTTCCGCCAAGCAGCGTTTCACGTAGCATCGGTAATCACGACAACCGGTTATTCGACGGTGGATTTTAATCAATGGCCGGAATTGTCCAAAACGATTTTGGTATTAATCATGTTTGTGGGAGCTTGTGCGGGAAGCACGGGTGGCGGAATCAAGGTTTCACGTATTATGATCATGTTCAAGACGATTGGAAAAGAACTGGATTGCGTTATTCATCCGCGAACCGTGAAGAAAATCCGATTTGAAGGGCGTGCGGTGGAACACGAGGTGATGCGCTCGATCAACGTGTTTTTTATTACATATATGTTGATCTATGCATCCTCGCTTTTGGTGATCAGTCTGGATAATTTTGACTTCACTTCCAATTTCACTGCGGTTGCAGCGACAATGAACAATATCGGTCCAGGGTTAAATATGGTTGGCCCCGCCGGAAATTTCAGTGAGTATTCCGCGTTATCAAAGTATGTGATGTCGTTTGATATGCTGTTGGGAAGACTTGAGATATTCCCGATGCTTATCCTGTTGGTGCCTTCCAATTGGAAGGGATTCTTCCGCCGGAGGAAAGCGTAGAATGCAGTATGGCGAGATGGTTGAAGGAATATTTGTCAGCCGCCCGAACCGATTTGTGGCAACTGTTCTGGTGGATGGACAGGAGGTTGTCTGTCATGTCAAAAACACAGGGCGTTGTAAGGAATTATTGATTCCCGGAGCTCGGGTATGGCTTCAACGGGAGTGTGATCCCGGAAGAAAGACGCCATATTCTCTCATTACGGTGCAAAAGGGAGAACTGCTGATCAATCTGGACTCACAGGCACCGAACAAAGTGGCCTACGAATGGATCAAAACGCATTGGAAACCGGATATTTTGCAGCGGGAAAAGACGTACGGTCATTCACGTTTTGATTTATTTCTTGAAAAAGAGGGGAAAAAGTGCTATATTGAGGTGAAAGGTGTCACATTGGAAATGGATGGAGTGGCATGTTTTCCTGATGCACCTACTTTGCGCGGGTTGAAGCATATCGAGGATTTGATCGAGTGCCGGAACGAAGGCTATGAAGCCTGTGTTCTGTTTGTGATTCAGATGAAAGGGGTACATCTCCTTCGACCCAATGTTGTGACGCATGCAGAATTTGGCGAAGCGCTTATTCGGGCGAAACAGGCGGGGGTGCAGATTCTGGCGTATGACTGCGTCGTGACGGAAAATAGTATGGTAATAAACAGACCGATTGCTGTTGAAGTGGGATAAAGATCAGGAATCGTTTGGATAAAGGAGACTGGCATGGAAGAAAAAAAGAGGAGGATTGCGGGGGGTAAAAAGGTAAGAAAAGAAGCAAAAGAAACAAAACCGATGACACCCCGTCAGAAAAAGATATTCAACATATTCACGATTGCGATTATGGTTTTAGCGGCGTGCGTGTTTGTGTATAGCGGATATCAGCTTTACACAAATCTGAAGGAATACAAAGACGGACAGGATGTCTACGATCAGTGGCAGAATGCTTTTCCTACGCTTGGAGAAGTGGTAGACAATGATGACAAGACGACGGCGGAAGAGACGAGTGGAACAACGGAATCGACCGGCCCGTCTGAGTCTATTGAGTCGACAGAGACAGAGGATACGAAGAGCCCGGAAGTGCCTGAAACGCAGACTGAAGAAACGGAAAAAACCGAAGCACCGGAAGAACCGAGTACGGAAGAACCGGCACCCCCTGCACCGATCGATTGGGTGGCTTTTTATAATCAGATGAAGGCTGCAAATCCGGATTATATCGGTTGGATCATCATCGCAGATACCAATATCAACTACCCGATGGTTCAGACGGTGGACAATGATTACTATTTGTATCGTCTGTTTGACAGAACAGACAATCGTGCAGGGTCGTTGTTTGCGGATTATCGTTGCGAAGATGTGTTCAAATACCGCAATACCATTATTTATGGGCATAATCGTCTGGATGGATCGATGTTTGCCAACCTTCGTAAATATGAGACTGACTGGTTTTATAATAGTCACCCAACGTTTTATATTTATACCGAAGACGGACCGGTGCTCTATCAAATTTTCTCTATCTATGTGACCGATCCCGGCAGCAGTACGTACATCACCCGGTTTGCAAGTGATGAAAAGTATGTGGAATGGCTGAATGAGCGCTACGAATTGTCCAGAGTAAAACCGAACGTGGTGCTGGATGCGGATACAGATATTGTCACGTTGTCCACTTGCGTGAACAATAGCACGCAGCGTCTGGTTGTACATGCAAAGCGTATGAACTGATTTTGCGGATTTTTTTGCTGTGAATATACAAAAGACATCGAAAAAGACCTGCCCTAGTGGCAGGCCTTTCCGATATTAGTAAAAAGGGAGGAAAGCTGATTACTGCTAAATCAGCTATTATGAAAAAACCAGAAGTTCTTGTTGGCACCTAATCTTTTTTCTTTATGGCTTTAGTATAAAAAGTAAAGATGAAGAAATCATGTTTATGATGTAAAAGAATTTTAACTGTTTTGTGAACAAAATATGAACGACGAAAAGGATCACGAACAGAGGAGCGGAGAAGAATAAGAAGGGCTGGACAGAAAGAAAAAAATCTGCTAGACTGCTAAATACAAACTATCCGAAATGCAAGAAGGAGAAAGAAAATGGCAGAGATTAAGCATCCTATTGTTACGATCGAGATGAAAGATGGAAAAGTGATGAAGGCAGAACTATATCCTGAGGTGGCACCGAACACGGTAAATAGTTTTATCAGTCTGATCAAAAAAGGTTTTTATGATGGGCTTATTTTTCATCGTGTCATCCGTGGATTTATGATTCAGGGCGGTTGCCCGCTTGGACAGGGTACCGGCGGCCCGGGATATCAGATCAAGGGCGAGTTTAGGATGAACGGCTTTACGAATCAGTTGAAGCACACTCCCGGCGTGTTGTCCATGGCACGTGCTTACCACCCTGACTCGGCAGGTTCTCAATTTTTTATTATGCATGAAACCTCCCCTCATCTGGACGGTCAGTATGCTGCATTTGGAAAAGTGATTGAGGGAATGGACGCAGTGAATGCGATCGCTTGTACACCTACCGGCTTTAATGATCGTCCTCGCACACCTCAGGTGATCGAGAAAATGACGGTTGAAACGTTTGGTGTGGAATATCCTGAACCGGAAAAGTGCTGATCAATTCGTCGAAGCGTGCGGCGTGTGTCCTGAGAACCGGGCGCGCGCCGCTTTTGTGGATAAGTCCCCGAGCTAAAGAGAATTTTGTGGATAAGTCCCCGAG
>JAFQDI010000097.1 GCA_017416055.1 Lachnospiraceae bacterium | reverse complement strand
CCTGAGGACGGTGTGGAGATTGAGAAGTCAAACGTACTCCTGATCGGACCAACCGGAAGCGGTAAGACTTATCTGGTGAAGACGTTGGCAAAGCTTTTGGATGTGCCGTTGGCGATTGCTGACGCGACCTCACTGACCGAGGCGGGTTACATCGGCGATGATATTGAGAGTGTAGTCGGAAAACTTCTCGCGGCAGCGGATAACGATGTGGAGAAGGCGGAGCACGGCATTGTTTACATCGACGAGATTGACAAAATCGCAAAGAAAAAGCAGGTGAGCACCCGCGATGTCAGCGGTGAGTCTGTTCAGCAGGAACTGTTGAAGATGTTGGAGGGCGCGGAGGTAGAGGTGCCGGTAGGCTCCAACAGTAAGAACGGCATGGTTCCCATGATGACGGTGGACACGACGAACATTCTGTTCATCTGCGGCGGCGCATTCCCGGATCTGGAGGAGATTGTCAAAGAGCGCCTGACTACCCAGTCTTCCATCGGATTTAAGGCGGAGCTTAGGAGCCGCTTTGACCATGAGAAGAACCTGCTCACCAAAGCGACAGTGGAAGATCTGCGCAAGTTTGGCATGATCCCCGAGTTTTTAGGCCGTCTGCCGGTGTTGGTGTCCCTGGAAGCATTGTCGAAAGAGATGCTGGTGCAGATTCTGAAGGAGCCGAAGAACGCGATCATCAAGCAGTATCAGAAGCTCCTCGCGATGGACGAGGTGAAGCTGGAGTTTGAGGATGAGGCGCTTGGCTTGATCGCGGAAAAGGCACTGGAAAAGCATACCGGTGCGAGAGCACTTCGCGCGATCATTGAGGAGTACATGCTGGATATCATGTACGAAATCCCGAAGGATTCCAATATCGGAAAGGTAACCATCACCAGAGAATATCTGGAGAATACCGGCGGCCCTCGGATTGAACTGAGAGGACAGATCGTGGAGGCATTGCCGGGGAACTGAAACGCCGCGATCATTGAATGATTTAGGGGTGAATCGGCCAACGGGCAGATTTGCAGAGAAAACTAAAATAACATGACAAAGAGACGTAACAATACCCTCCTGTGTTCGGGAGGGTATTGTTGTGTAAAAAATTGTATTCAGAAGCCGCAACCGCCATCCAACGGAGTTTGAAACAGGGGAAGCTTTGGCGGAAAAAAGGTAAAGTGCACGAAAACCAGCGCAATCAGGCAGAGAATGATGAAGGCAAGCCACGGAGCTGGACAGGGGATGGCCTGATCTGAGGGACGACGAAACAGACATACTTCCAAAACGTAAGTCACGGCAACTGACAGGAAAAAGATAAGGATGTTCACCCAATCCGGCCATTCACCGAAGATTCCGCGCCCGGTATAAAACAGAACGGGAATCAGAAGAAGACCACTGACGATGCCAATCAGTTTAACACACCAATAGTCTTCGCGCTTGTCAAGGAAATGGCTCTCAATTAACGAATAGATGAACATGGGAACGAATAGGAGCTTCATGTGCTCCCAGGTGGACTCATTTACTGCGGAAAAAGGGGCAGTTAGAAGACTCTGATTCGTCCAATCATAGAGAAAATGAAGCAAAACACCTCCGACGGAAGTGAAGAGAAAGCCAATGAATTGAAGGAGAGGAATAGATCGTTTCATAGATAGACCTTTCGTGGGAATGGGATGGGTATAGTATATGTGGAGGGAGTGGGATGGTATGCGGGAATGTACGGCGGTAATGCAAATATTTGCAAATTGCAAATGAGTGTCAAAATAAATAATGAACCTATTGACACAAAAGTGAGAAGATGGTTATAATAAATACAAGGGGTGAAAACATGAAAGATTATTCGAATTGTCCGGATGGAAGCAGATTTTACTCGGGAGCTGAGCGGAAGAAGGCGATTTTGATCTCAGGAAAGCCGTATTTTATCAAGTTTCAGAAAAACTCGAGAGAGGGGCTGCGATTTAATCATATTTCGGAGTTTATTGGCAGCCATATTTTTGCGATGTTGGGAATTGAAACACAGGAAACCGGTTTGGGAGTGTATCGCGGAGAAAATGTGGTGGTGATTCGTGATTTTTTGGAAGACGGAGAAGTGTTTGTTCCGTTTAACGGAGTGGGTGACAGCTCTCTGGAGCAGGATAAAGAGAAATATCAGTATACTTACGAAGATATTATGGACCTGCTTCGGGAGAATATGAAACTTACCAATGCCTGTCAGACCGTGGAACTGTTTTGGGATATGTTTATTGTTGATGCGATGATTGCGAATTTTGACCGGCACGGAAGCAACTGGGGGTTTATCAAAAAGAACAATGAATACCGCATTTCACCGATTTTTGACAATGGATCCAGCTTGTTTCCACAGTTGAATACCGATGAGAAGATCGAAGCGGTAATGAGAGACCAGAGCGAAATTGACCGAAGAATCTATCAGTTTCCGACCTCGCAGGTGAAATATAAAGGAAAGAAAAGCTCATATTACGGTATTATTGCCGGACTTGAATTTGAAGAATGTAATCGGGCACTGGCTAGAATCACGGAGCGGGTGGATCTGCAAAAAATCAATCAATTGATTGATTCCGTGGAGGGCATCAGCGAAATACGCAGAAGCTTTTACAAAATGATTTTACAGCAGCGGTATGAAAAGATTTTATTGGGACCGTATG
>JAFQDI010000096.1 GCA_017416055.1 Lachnospiraceae bacterium | reverse complement strand
GATTTCTATTTGGACCTCAAGTGTATCTTGGTTTATTTTAATCGTATATTGGCACATTTAACAAAATATTTATTGTGATTTTGTGCATGTCCGATACTTTTTTCTCAAACTAGCAAGATTTTCAAAAATAATTATCACCTTTGTCACCCCTACATTTGCCGGCAATTTGTTCCCATCTCGCAAAGGCTATCATATAGATACAAACGTAAATATGACCCCATTAATAATGATCAATAAATGACCTTCAAACGATAAAATTTTACTTTCACCTCATTATCCTATTTACAAGCAATCAGCTGCTTGTTATACGATTAAAGAAATGAAGATCATGCGGCTCCAGTCGCGATCTCAATCGGTTGATCAACCCGGAAATTCGTATATGTTGCAGACACTTTAGCCTCGATGATCCCTCTTTCTTTCGTCCTCGCCGATGTCTTTATTCAAGGAAACTTTTATTTTACTTTAAAATAAAGATGGGGTTCTCCTCTTCTTCTATTTACAATCAACCAATCTCCTGCTATACTATTGATATCTTATCAGCCAAAGGAGGCTCCATTATGAAAAAACGATTGTCGAGAATGACAGCGATCGGTCTGATCCTGGTTCTTATGGCGACCGCGCTGAGTGCCTGCACCGTTCCCGGAAATACGACCACAACTCAGCCCCCCGAAACCAACGCTCCCGGTACCGAAGCCCCAGAAACGAACGAACCCACCACTGAGGAACCCACTACCGAGGCGCCCACTGAGGAGCCCACTACCGAGGCAGAGAAGGTTATATACCAGGTGGGAGAAAACAGCCCTCTTGCAGCCATTCCTTACTACGATTACGACACGTATAAAGATTGTTGGGACATGGAAAAAGGTGCAGAAATGCTCCTCTTTGAGGCAGAGAATGGTGACGGGTACTCACAGTATCTGACCGATTTGACTGCCGCCGGCTTCTCCCTCTACGCAGAGAATGAGATCGTTGGCAATCTATACTCCACCTGGACGAAAGACGACCTGATTGTTACCATGATGTATATGCCCAATCTGGGACGTGTTCGTATCGTAGCAGAACCGATGTCCAACGGTCTGGCTCCTTTGGAATCGGAAAACGTGTATACCGATGCCGGATACGAGAATCTCATTCTGCAGATCGGCTGCAACTACAACGAAGGCCAAAACAATGGCATGTGCTATGCTTATCGCCTCTGTGACGGCAGCTTTATTGTAGTAGATATGGGACATGGAACCGGAGTCCAGGCTGACGTTATTTTCGAGACACTTGCCCAATTCGCTCCCGATCCGAATAACATTGTGATCGCAGCATTCTTTGTTTCCCATGCACACAGCGACCACTTTGGTGGATTCTATCATCTTACCCATAATTATGCAGAATATATCTCTCTCGAAAAGATTATTTACAATTATCACACCAAAAAAAGTTTTGAACTTACCCAAACCGATTCCTCTGTACTCTACGGTTTGGAAACCCTTGCCGAATATTATGATGGTGTTGAGCTGATAGAGGCGCATCCCGGACAGGAATTTTTTATCCGCGACGCCTACATTGAGATGCTTTATACCTGGGAACAGTTTGATACGGATTCCATCCTTTACCTGAACAATTCCTGTATTGTCTTCTCCATTACGATCGAAGACGAGAAAATCATGCAGTTAGGTGATTGCGGGCCTTTGGCTGCGCCCTTGATTGTAAGTATGTATGGGGAATATCTGGATTCAGATTTTATTCAGGTAGCTCATCACGGAAACACCGGCTCCAGCCGTGATCTCAATCAGTTAATCAATCCCGAAATCGTTCTGTACCCTGCCAGTGATTTTAATTACCGCAAATTCTTGTATTCGACGTACCTCGCTCCTCTTAAGGATGTTCAGCCCGTTTATGTTGCAGACTCAAGAGCTACCATGATTCCCCTTCCCTTCGACGAAGCGAGAGTGGAGGCTTGGGAGATCTTCGACTAATCCAAGTCGTTCAAACTGCGAACTTTTTACCCATTCCACATCTCTCGAAAAGGAGGTTTTCTTTGACATGATGAAATCCAAAAATCTTATTATTCCTTTTATCTGCATCCTTCTTGCTCTTTCTCTCAGTGCCTGCGTTCCCGGAAGCACCGGCACCGATCACACGGCCTCAACAGAAACAACTGCCGAGCATCCCTCTGTCCCTGATTTTTCGACTCCCGAAGCTTCTTCCGAGGCAGACACCACCGAAGCAGAAACAGAAGGTTATGTCGTGAACGAAGGCAGTCCTCTTTCCACTCTTCCCCGCTACACTGCAGGTGTCTGCACCGCTTACTGGGATATGGAAAACGGTGCTGAGATTCTTCTGTTTCGTGCGGACTCTTCCGAGGGCTATGAGCAGTATCTAACCGAATTGGAACAGTCAGGATTCAGCCTCTATACAGAGAACGAAATCGTCGGGAATCTCTATTCCACCTGGACGAATGATATTGTTCACGTGACCATGATGTATCTCCCTGCGCTTCAAAACGTGCGCATTCTGGCAGAACCTGCCTCCATCGGACTACCCTCCCTGGAGTCGGACAACCTTTATACCGATGCCGGCATTCAGAATTCCATCATTCAGCTGGGGACCGATTTTGACGGCGACACCAGAAACGGTATGTGTTACATTTATCAATTATGCGATGGCAGCTTTATCATTGTGGATTCCGGCGATGGTCAGACATCCATTTCAGATAACATCTACAACACGCTGAAAAAATATGCGCCCGATCCGGACAACATTGTGGTGGCGGCCTGGTTTATCACCCATGTACACGGCGATCACACCAGTGCCTTTCATCTTTTCGCTCAAAGCTACTCAGACGAAATCACCGTTGAGCAGTTCATTTACAACTATCCTCCGGAAAGGGTATTTGTCAAAACCGGCGAGCCCTTGGAAAAAATTTCCCAGACCGCTGCTGCTTGTGCCATGTTTGAGGGTGCCCGTATCATTGAAGCACATCCCGGACAAGAGTTTTACATCCGCGACGCATATGTAGAGATGATCTATACTTTAGATCTGTACAACCGTGAGACCATCGATTTCATGAACAACAGCTCTCTTGTCTTCAGCATCACCTTCGACGACACCAAAATCATGCAGACCGGCGACTGCGGTCCCGTAGCCAGCCCTATCATTACCAATCTATACGGCGAATATCTGGACTGCGACATCCTTCAGGTGGCACATCACGGCTATGAAGGTGCCACCCAATTGCTGAATCAATTGTTTGCCGCAGAGGTCATTTTGTATCCCTCTACCGACGACCAGGTCTACCGACGCAATTGGGACAAGCGCCATCTTCCGTTCCACGAAATTGAGCACTGTTATGTAGCGAACAACATCGGAACCCGAATCCCTCTTCCGTTTAACCCGGATACCGTAGAGACGTGGCCATTATTCGAGTGATTTAGGTTGACATTTCACGCCTTTTTAGGCATAATAGAGTTATGAAAGTGAAAGTTTGTTTTCACTTTGAAAGTCATGCAGACTGACCGATATCTCTGCATGAACCATATAAACAGGAGGCTAGTAACATGAAACACGTATTACTGATGTTCACTGATCAGCAGCGTTATGATACCATCGCTGCCCACGGCAACCCCGCGATTCAGACACCTAATCTGGATGCGCTTGCTCGTGACTCTGTTGTTTTCAATCACTGCATCACTCCTTCCCCCGTTTGTATCCCTGCTCGTCTGTCCCTGTTCACCGGCCAGTTCTGCGCTCGTACCGGATGTAACACGAACCAGACTTCTTACGCAAAGGAAGATTTCCGATACAAGGGCGAAGGTTTCTATGACTGCGTGACCAAGAGCGGTTATCAGAGCTGCGTAATCGGAAAAGTACATCACGTCCTTGATCCCTACGGACTGATGGGCTTCGAGAAGCGTATCAGCCAGGAGGAGGTTCCTCATCCTGCAGATGACTATACCCATTTTATCGAGGAGAAGTACCCTTATCTGTACGACTATCACGGCATGCGCAGTGAGATGTACTACGTTCCTCAGATTTCTCCCCTCCCCGCAGAGGACCATCCGACCCAGTGGATCGGTGACAAGAGCGTGGAGTATATTGAGAACTGTGATCCGGAGAAGCCGATGTTCCTGATGTCGTCCTTCATCCATCCTCATCCCCCGTTCTGTCCTCCGGCTCCCTGGAACAAGCTGTACCGCGAGGATCCGCCCGCTCCTTACGCTCCGAAGCCCGAGGATCTGGCAGACTACTATGATGACGTTCTGGGCGATCGCTGCTCCTGCAGACGTCTGATGATCAGCGAGCAGGATATGCTGCGTCAGAAGAACTACTACTATGCATGTGTATCCTTCGTAGACTACCAGGTTGGCCGTATCATCAAGGCTCTGAAGGACAAGGGTATGTATGAGGACACCCTCATCATCTATACCTCCGACCACGGCGATATGATGGGTGACTACTCCTGCACCGGAAAGCGCACCATGGTGGATTCCGCTTGCCACGTTCCTTTTATCATGCACTATCCCGGTGAGCAGCCTCAGGTTCGCGAGGACGTTTGCTCTTTGGTTGACGTTGCTCCCACCGTTTTGTCCTACGCAGGCATTGACTATGATCCCGCTGAATACGACGGCGTGAATCTGTTCGGCGGCGAGAAGCACACCGAGGTTTACTCTCAGTACGGCTGTGGCGACAACGGCGTATACATGGTAACAGATGGCAAGGATAAGCTGGTTCTCACCAAGTCCTCCGGCCGTTACTTCCACTTCGAGACACCCGCAGACAATAATGACATCTATCGTCACTTTGATCTGACGAATCCGAAGGTTCAGGAATTGAAGGCGAAGCTGGACGCTCATGTGGCTTCCGACGTAAATACATACGAGACAAGCGAGGCCGGCGAGGTCTACACGAAGAAGCATCCTCACTACCCCGGCCGCGGCGATCACAAGCACTTCCATGAGAAAGAGCTGTCCCGCATCCCCGAAGGTTACACCATTGACCTTTGATGTTAAGGAGAAATAATTATGGCAAAGAAACCTAATATTTTGTGCGTCATCACCGATGATCAGGGCGCATGGGCGATGGGCTGCTCCGGCACCCCTTACATTCAGACCCCTACTTTGGACCGGTTGGCAGACGGCGGTGTTCGTTTTGACAACTGCTTCTGTACTTCCCCCGTATGTTCCCCTGCAAGAGTATCCATCTTCACCGGAAAGATCCCTTCCCAGCACGGCGTTCACGACTGGCTGGCAAGCGGATATTTGGACGGCGACGTTCTTTCCGACGATATCAAGGCTTACTGCGAGGATCCGAACGCACCTTGGTACTACCGCTGGCCGAAACACTCCCTGTACAACGACAAAGCACAGCACTATCTGGCCCCTCACAAAACCTTCACTGAGGTTCTGGCCGACAATGGCTACGAGTGCGGTATTTCCGGAAAGTGGCACATGGGTGACAGCGCTACCCCTCAGGCAGGATTCTCCTACTGGCAGACCACCGCTTGCGGCGCTGAGAACTATATGCATCCCGTTGTTTGGGAGAACGGCGAGATGGTGATGAAACACAACCAGTACGTTACCGATATTATTACAGAAAATGCAATGAAGTTCCTGGATCAGCGCGATGAGGAGAAGCCTTTCTATCTCTCCGTTCATTATACGGCTCCTCACTCCCCTTGGGCTGCGATCCATCATCCCGAGGAGTTCTACTCCGTATACAGAAACTGCGATTTCGCTGAGATGCCGAACCTTCCTCATCACCCTTGGTCTCCTTTCTATGGCATGACCATGGAACAGTGGAACTCCAAGCCTCATGACGGTATCCGTTTCAGCCACTGCACTTACGGCCCTGTTGAGTTGGAAGGCTACCGCAAGGAGAGCCTCACCGGTTATTTCACCGCAGTTACTGCGATGGATAACTCTCTGGGACGTCTGTTAAAGAAGCTGGAGCGCGATGGTTTGCTGGAAGATACTCTGGTAATCTTCACCGCAGACAACGGTTCCAATATGGGACACCACGGTATCTGGGGCAAGGGCAACGGCACCTATCCCGTTAACATGTATGATACCTCCGTAAAGGTTCCCTGTATCTTCTCTTACCCCGGTGTGATCAAGCCCGGCCAGGTAAATCACGAGATGGTGAGCCATTACGACTTCTACGAGACGATTCTGGACTTCGCAGGTATTCCGTTCGAAACACCCGAAGATATGCCCGGAGTGAGCTTTGCACCCATCCTTCGCGGTGAGAAAGAATGTGTTCGCGAGAATATCGTTGTCTTCGACGAGTACGGTCCTTGCCGTATGATCCGCAATCAGGAGTGGAAGCTGGTACTTCGTTACCCCGATGGTCCCAATGAGCTGTATCACCTGACCGAGGATCCTAACGAGGATGTGAATCTCTATAATGATCCTGCCTGCGCAGAGGTTCAGGCAAAGATGGCTGCACAGCTTGGCGGCTGGTTCGACAAGTATGTTGACCCTCAGTTCGACGGAAGCGTTGAGGATGTTCGCGGCCATGGCCAGTACACCTCTCATTCCTTCGTGAAATAATCATTCTGTTTGCAAGCAAACAACTATATATGCAGCCGGGCGCTGCGTGCTTCGCACGCCTTCGCCCGGCTACATACTTCCTCAATTACCAAATAAGGAGAACACCGTTATGTTAATCAGTTCAAATTCCGGCACCTATGCCGGTCGTACCGGAAAACCCCGCTACACCCTTTTTGAGTCCGCAGAGCTTTTGGCAAAGG
>JAFQDI010000095.1 GCA_017416055.1 Lachnospiraceae bacterium | reverse complement strand
GGTTCGTGACAAACTGCCGCCCTATGTGCAGGCGAAGCCGATGGATATCCAGGTGATGACTCCGATGCGAAAGGGAACGTTGGGCGTTGAGAATCTGAATACAGTACTGCAGCAGTTTTTGAACCCGCCGGAGGACGGAAAAGTGGAGCGTGAGTTCGCTCACGGAATCTTCCGCGAGGGCGACAAAGTCATGCAGGTAAAAAATAATTATCAGATGGAGTGGGAGGTCACGAACCGTTACGGGATTCCCGTCGATGCAGGCACCGGTGTGTTCAACGGAGACATTGGGATTATCCGAGAGATTAACCTGTTTGCGGAGGAATTGACTGTCGAATTTGATGAGGGACGTTTGGTACATTATTCGTTCAAGGATGTGGAGGAACTGGAACTGGCTTACGCGATCACCATACATAAATCGCAGGGAAGTGAGTATCCCGCAGCGGTGATCCCGCTGCACAGCGGCCCGAGGATGCTGATGACCAGAAACCTTTTGTACACGGCAGTGACCAGAGCGAAAAAATGTGTCTGCATTGTCGGACTGGAAAGCTCGTTCTCCGGAATGATTGATAACCGGATGGAGCAGAAGAGGTATTCTTCGCTGGATGAGCAGATTATTTCATTTGCAACATAAAAAAGTTTTTGCCGGAACGTGAAAAACGGAATCGGAAAAACGATGAGGATAGAGAGCGACAGATTGCTTCTGTTGCTCTTTTTGTTTCCATAGTGCTTGGACAGACAGATGACCGTGAAAACGTCTGTCTGTCCTCCTCCCCATAGAAAGTCAGGTGATGACCGTGAAAAAATGGTTTGATTGGATGTTGGAGCTTTTGTATCCGAGAAAGTGCCCTGTCTGTGGTCGTATCATTGAGCCGAAAGGAGCATTGATTTGCCCACCCTGTCGCAGGCGGGTGAATTTAGTGAGTGGGCCGACGTGTTTTGGCTGTGGAAAGGAATTGTTTTCTGAGGACGCAGAGTATTGTGACAGCTGTGCTCGTCATCCTCACCGGTTTGCTTCCGGCGTAGTGTTGATGAATTATGACAGTGTAGCGAGAAAGATTCTCTCTGATCTGAAATATCATAATAAGCGGGACAATGCGGATTATCTTGCAGCGGAAGCAGCAGTGCAGCTTCGTGAAGAGATCGAGGGGATGCATGCGGATATGATGATTCCGGTGCCGGTTCATTCGCGGCGAAGGCGAGTGCGCGGGTTTAATCAGGCGGAGTTGATTGCGAAGCGATTGGGAGAGCGTCTTGATCTTCCGGTGAGGACAGATTTGTTAAAGCGAGTCAAAAACACATTGCCGCAGAAGGAGCTGGGCAGTGCTGCGAGACTGAATAATTTACTGAAAGCATTTGCTGTATGTCATGCAGATGAACTGGTGGAAAAGACCGTCATTTTGGTGGACGACATCTACACCACCGGAAGTACGGCGGAGGCATGTACGAGGGTGCTGTTAGAGAGCGGTGCGAAGAAGGTATATCTGGTGAATATGGCAGCGGGAAAAGCGCGATGAGCCATGCATACCCTGTGAATATCCGACATACACTGCCATAGATGGGGGTGTGTGAATGAAGGAAAAACTGACAGGCTGTTTGCTCCTTGTTTTGTTGATCGTGTTGATTCCTGCGATGATTACCTTGGTTTTTGGCCGCGATGTATCGCTCCCTGTCTCCGGTGACGGTGGAACACAGAGTCCTCAGGTGAGTGTTGGGGAGGGAAATCAGACCATCGATCTGAAAGAGTATTTGATCGGTGTCACGGCGGCGCAGATACCGGGAGATTATTCGCTGGAAGCGGTGAAAGCGCAGATGATCTTGAACCGCACTTATTATTATTGTGTGTTGGGGGATCGGACGAATCTGTCGGCAGAAGAGTTGGATTTTTCTTATCTTTCGGAGGAGGAACGCGCTGCGAAATGGGCGGCTACAGGGGATACGGAGGCAGTGAAGCGATTCGAACAGGCTGCCGTGGAAACAGAAGGTCAGGTGATGACCTGCCAAAGGAAACTGGCCGTGGGGATGTATCATTCGGTCAGCGCAGGAGTGACGAGGGGGCTGAGCGAAAAATATCCGTATTTATGTAGCGTTGACAGTGAGTGGGATAGCCGGGCAGAGGGATATCTTACGGTGATCGAATATGGGGAAGATGTGCTTTTGCAGAAACTGAAAGAGAAGCTTGATCCGAATATAGCGAGCGCGATCGGGAGAGATGTGCTTCAGATTCTCGAACGGGATGCAGCCGGATATGTGGAGAGTCTGATGGTCGGAACGACGATTGTGGCGGGAGATGAGTTTGCAGACTGCCTTGACCTTCCGTCTGCCGCGTTTTCTTTTCAGTGGCCGGATGAGGGTCGATTGAGCATTGTCTGTCTGGGGCAGGGGCACGGTTACGGGCTGAGCCAGTACGGTGCGGACTGCCTTGCGCGTGAAGGAAAGTCGGCACTTCAGATTTTACAATATTATTTTCAAAATGTGACGCTGGAAACATGGAAGAGAGACGAATAGAACGCGATAATTCGGTAACACTATTACCGAGGTGATTATCGTGAAAAAAGTGAATACATGGTTGACCGTAGCGATCGGAGGCGTGCTCACCGTTATTGTGGCAGTTGTCGTGATCATGTGGTCAGGAAATTGGACAAAAGAGAACCCTTATGGCAGTCAGGAGTCAACCGACCGCCAGATTGAGGCAAACGATCAAACCGATGCAGTGTTGAAAGACGATCGGGAAGAGGAAACGAAGCGTCCCACGAATGAGACGAAAAATCCGAATCATGAGACCTGGGAAGTGGAACCGCTGCCGGAAGAAACCGAGGTGGCGGACAATACACAGAAACCGGAAAACTCAAAACCGGTGATATCCACGCCCGTGGTCACAGATCCGACCGTGGGAGAGCCGGAGACAGAAGAGGCCAAACCGGTCATCGGAACTCCGGTTGTGAGCCTGGATTTCCGTGAAGGACAGGCACTCGTGTGGCCGGTGGAGGGAAACGTGATCCAGCATTACAGTATGGACACGACCGTATATTTCCCGACGCTTGAGCAGTACAAGTGCAGCCCTGCCATCGAGATCCAGAGCGAAGCCGGAACTCCGGTTATCGCGCCTGCCAACGCGAAAGTGGTCGAGGCCGGCGAGGATGCCAGAATCGGCCGTTATGTTCGGTTGGATATTGGAAATGGTTATCAGCTTGTGCTGGGACAGTTGACCGATCTCATGGTGATGGAAGGGGACTATGTGGCGCAGGGCACCAGGATCGGTGCCGTGGCAGTGCCGACCCGATACTTTGTGGTGGAAGGGGACAACCTTTACTTCCAGATGTATCGCGGTGAAGAAACGGTAGATCCACTGGATCATCTGGAGTAAACTTTTTCAGGGCGATTGAAGCAATGTGAGAAGTGGGGCGACAAAAAACGAAGAAAAATTTTGTCGCCCCGCTTCGTTTACTTCAGCCCGCTCATAAAGCTGTTATGGTATCGCCCGTCTTCTGTCACATCCTCCCCGAACCATTCCGGAGGAACGAAGGCATTTGCCTCCTCGATGGACTCAAACTCAACCTCAGCCAGATGAAGTCCGCCATTCGGATGGGAGAACACATCCACCTCTGCGGTTAAACCGTCGTGGAGTGGAACCAGATAGCGGGTTTTTATGATCAAAAGACCGTCAATCTTTTCTTTGAGGTGTACATAGGACTCGGCGGTCAGAGGAAGGTTATATTCCTCACGGGCCATTTTGCCCTTTCCTTTATAGGTAAGGTAGTAATTCTCATCTTCCCTGCGAATACGCACGACAGGGCGAGTGCAAAGGTAACCCTGCTCAATCTGATGGCAGGGATAGGCGTACAGGTTTTCGGGAATGCGGTGCAGTAAAAATTTTCGTTCGATCTCCATAAATCCTCCTGGCAGTCATCGGTTTAGTTCAAACGATAAGGTTAGACGAGATATATTATAGTATAGTTCTGCCAGAAAGTAAATAAATATGCAGGAAAACCATGTCTGTCCGCGTCTCGCTTTATTGGATGACTGTTTGGCTAAGTCGATTGACAGGTCGGAAAATAACGTTTACAATAAAATCGGACATTCAGAAAAAGGAGAACAAAACATGAAGATCATGATTGCATCGGACATCCACGGTTCTGCATATTATTGCGAGAAACTGTTGGAGGCATATCACCGTGAGGGTGCGGAGAGGCTTTTATTGCTGGGAGATATTCTCTACCATGGCCCCAGAAATGATCTGCCGAGAGAATATGCACCGAAAAAAGTGGCAGCGATGCTGAACGAGATGAAAGAGAGTATTCTCTGTGTTCGTGGAAATTGTGAGGCGGAAGTGGATCAGATGATGCTGGAATTTCCGGTGCTGGCAGACTACTGCATTTTGTACGCGGGAAAGCGTATGATTTTTGCAACACATGGACATACTTATCACAAGAAAGCTCTGCCGCCCCTGCAGTCGGGAGATATCTTGCTTCACGGGCACACCCATGTTCCCGTCTGCGAGATTCAACAGACATACACTTATCTGAATCCCGGATCTGTGTCCATTCCGAAGGAAAACAGCTGGCATGGCTATATGATGCTGACAGATAGCGAGTTTATCTGGAAAAATTTGGATGGAGAAGAGAAAAATCGAATTGTCTATTGACAAACGGTGGGGAATTTGGTATATAATTAGTTAGGTTTAGCTAACCTATATCCTTGGTCCTGTGATGAGAGGGGTGGAGAGGAACCACCCCTTTACATCACGAAAATGGTTAGGTAAAACTAACTAAAAAAGAGATGATTGATAAATAAGTCAATTCACTGAGACAGGAGGCGAAACGGATGACCGAATTGAAACAGGACAGAGAGAAATGCGGGCTGGAAAAATATCTCATTGAGCATTGCTCACCTACACTGGCATCGCTAAAGACGGCGAATCTGTTTGTGATGGAGGCAGAGGGAGAAGAACAGTTGAAGAATCAGCTCTTTCGGTGGAATCTGGCGCTGGGTGGAAAGGGCATCTCGCTTCTGGTGTTGCGCTACCGAAATCACAAGGCACTGATCTACGTTTGTCGGAAAAATATGCTGAACGCAGATCTGCAAAAGCCCGGCGTGGGAGCATTTCTCACTGAGTTCGGTTACTCAGTGATGACAGCTGATGCGACACTTGCGCATCTGAAGGAGCGGATCGCCGGAAACGATGAATTTCCGCATGAGATTGGGATCTTTCTTGGGTATCCTTTAGGGGATGTGATCGGATTCATTGAAAATGCGGGGCAAAACAGTAAGTGCAGTGGTTGCTGGAAGGTCTATTGTAATGAGTGTGAGGCGATGCGTTTGTTTGCACAGTTCAAAAAGTGCAGAAGGATTTATTTGCGTCTTTGGAATGAAGGGACATCTGTTGTAAAACTCTGCGTTACGGAACGCATCGCGCAAAGAAATGTCATGGTGGCGGCAGGTTGACCATATAAATGAATGAGACGAAGCTGTTCACTCCGGATGAGTTCGAGGCATCTATGGTGGATGAGTTTGACGCGATTGCATTCGGCTGTCCTGCTATGGGCGATGAAGTACTGGAGGAGAGCGAGTTTGAACCCATGTTCAGCGTCTGTGAGGCACTATTGACAAAAAAGATGGAAAATATTGTGGGAATTTACTTGACAGTTCCCGTTAACAGTGCTATTCTTAAGTATGGTTAGGAGAGACTAATTGCTAGCCGTAGCAGGGAGGACATGATGAATTTAACGGACGCGAAAGAAGGAATTGAATATATCATCAGAGATATTCAGACCGATGATGAGGAATTGAACTCGTTTTTGTTCACTCTGGGTTGCTATAGCGGAGAACCGATTACCGTAATCGCGCATAAGAAGGGCGGCTGTGTGGTATCCATCAAGGATGGCCGTTACAGCATTGATAATCAGTTGGCAGCAGCAATTTTGATTTAAAAATATGGTGGTGATGATTCACCACATATATTTTTGTGACAGAGTTAGTTGCGACTACCCAAGAAAAAGAGCCGGAAAACCGGCAGATCAACCGGTGGAATCTGCAGCCGGAATATGGATCAGCAAAGAAAGAGGAGGATCATCAATGAGAATCGCATTAGCAGGTAACCCGAACAGCGGAAAGACCACCATGTACAACGCACTTACCGGAAAGAATGAGCGCGTTGGTAACTGGGCAGGTGTTACCGTGGACAAAAGAATTGCCCCCATCAAGAAAAACTACTATGACGGAGAGGAACTTCTGGCAGTCGACCTGCCCGGAGCATACTCCATGTCACCCTTTACTTCCGAGGAAAGCATCACCAGCGGATACGTAAAGAACGAAAATCCCGACGCGATCATTAACATCGTGGATGCGACCAATTTGAGCCGAAGCCTGTTCTTCACGACACAGCTCCTTGAATTGGGTGTTCCCGTGGTAGTAGCACTGAATAAGAGCGATATCAACAAAAAGAAAGAGAATAAGATCGACGTAGAGAAGCTGTCTGCAAAACTGGGTTGCCCTGTGATCAGCACGATTTCCACCGCTTCCGGTCATTCAGATTTGGAGAAAGTAGTGAAGGCAGCTGTCGAGCTGAAGGGAAAAGACCAGAAGGCACCTTACGTGCAGGGCGATGTAGACCTTACCGATAAGGCGGCGGTTGAGGCTGCTGACAGAAAGCGTTACGCATTTGTGAATCAGATCGTGAAGGAAGTTGAGACCCGTAAAGTTCTGACGAAGGATACGAACTTCCAGGATAAGATAGATGACATTCTGACCAACAAATGGTTGGGTATTCCGATTTTTGCGGTTGTGATGTTCCTCGTATTTGATATTTCCCAGTCTTCCGTGGGACCTTGGCTGGCTGACACGCTGGTGGGCTGGATCGAAGCTTTCCAGGAGTGGGTAGGTGGATTGCTTGAGAATGCAAATCCTTTCCTGCAGGCATTGTTGGTTGACGGTATTATCGGTGGTGTAGGTG
>JAFQDI010000094.1 GCA_017416055.1 Lachnospiraceae bacterium | reverse complement strand
TCATCCAAAACCACGCCCGGATCCACGCCCAGTTCGTCGAACACCCGATATGCAAGGCGTTCGAAACTCAAAATATCGATATTCATGATTCCATGGCCCGGATGCAGCATCACCAGATCCTTCTGAGTCTGAAGGGTAAACTGCTCCGGCACCAGCAGAATATACTGGCGCTCCGGGTGAGCAATCGACTGACGAATCAGTTCCTCGTATAAAATATGGGTCTTTCCGCTTCCGCTTTTTCCAAGGACAAATTGAAGGGACATGGGAATCCTCCTACTCTGATTCATTTCGCACTGCACATTCACACTGCTATTCGCAAACGCTAATGCGTTTGCTCATTGCTTACGTGTACACTATACCAAAATATTTCCTTTTTGTCACCCTGTTATCTCTTTCCGCCCGCATAATCTCCGCCCACACTGCATAAAGTTTAGCAACACCCACCTACGGGAGAAACACTGCATGAGCGCCAACACAAAAATCGTCGTCTTCAAAAAGAAAGAACTTCTGTACACTCTGATTTTTATCGGTCTGGCCATTATTTTAGTGGTACTGCTGATCACCATGTTCGGCAAAAAAGAACCTTCCGCACCCACCAATACCGGCGTGATCGCGTCCTACATACCGGGCGTTTACACTTCCTCGCTCAACCTGGGCAGCCAAAGCCTTGAGGTAGAGGTCTGTGTGGATTCCGATTATATCAAATCCATCCGATTCACCAACCTGGCCGAAGCGGTCACCACCGTTTTCCCGCTAATGGCACCCTCCATGGATGCGCTGGCAGAGCAGATCATTACCAATCAGTCCGCCGAGAATGTTTCTTACGCAGAGACCAGTAAGTACACCTGTTCTGCGATTCTAAAGGCCATCCGCTCCGCTCTCGACAAGGCTGCCGTATCAGACTGATCTTTGATTGAGCAAACCCTTCTTTGCCATATTTACCTCTTGATATTTCCTGTGAAAAAGGGTATACTGATAGAAATACCATTACACAGGAGGTGATGACTTGAAAATACAGGAATCTGCTGAAAATTATCTGGAAACTATACTTGTTCTGAGCAAGCGCATTGGAACCGTCCGCTCCATTGATATCGTGAATGAATTGGAATTTGCAAAACCCAGTGTCAGTGTCTATGTGCGCAACCTTCGTGATAATGGCTTTATCAACATTGACAAGAGCGGTTACATCACGCTCACCGATTCAGGCAGACAGATCGCGGAAAATGTATACGACCGCCATCAGCTTTTGACTCAGGTACTTACCTCCCTCGGTGTGAGTGAGGAGACGGCGGAAAGCGATGCCTGCCGGATTGAGCACGTCATCAGCACGGAGAGTTTTGAAGCGATCAAACGAAGATTCTTCCCTAAAATCGAATAACACATTAAAAGAAGCTGCCACACGGTTGTGTGTGGCAGCCTTTTCGTTGATATATTCAACTTTTCATCCTCACATCAACGGTGCCACCAATCTCAGCAATTTACCCACGATGCGTTTTCTGGCCGGATATCTCTTGCAGTCCTCGATGGTGATTCTCTGACACTTTTCCAGTGTGCTTTGGAAATCCGCTTCCACATCTGCCACCACCGGGCATCGATACAGATACGCGGCACACTCAAAATGCAGATACAAACTGCGATAATCCAGATTTATGGTTCCGACAACTGCTTTCTCATCGTCGCTGACAAAAGATTTCGCATGAATGAAGCCCGGTGTGTACTCATAAATCTGCACACCCGCCTCCAACAATTCCGGATAGTAGGTCCGCGCCAACAGATAGGCAAACTCTTTGTCCGGAATATGGGGCATGATAATCACTGTCTCGATCCCGCGCTTTGCCGCATAGCTCAGCGCCTGGATCGTCTCGTCATCCAAAATGAGATAAGGTGTCATGATGTGCACATAATTTTTCGCTGTATTCAAAATATCCAGATAAACCAACTCGCCGATCCGTTCATTGTCCAGCGGACTGTCACAGTAGGGAATCACGTAACCTAGTTTCTCCGTCTCCTTCTCCGGCAGACGATTGTCCGGATAATAAGGACAATACTTTCCCCACTTCTCCCGCCTCGGCTCATCCACATTCCACATTTCCAGAAACATCAGTGTCAGGCTCTGCACCGCCTCACCCTTCAGCATCACTGCGGTATCTTTCCAGTGCCCGAAGCGGACCCGGTGGTTGATGTATTCGTCTGCCAAATTTATCCCTCCGGTGAATCCGGTGTGCCCATCGATTACCAGAATCTTGCGATGGTCACGGTTGTTTTGCACTGTGGACAAAAACGGTCAAGCGGCGAAAATATCTTGCAGCGGATCCCATATTCCTCCAGTTCCTTTGGATAGGAAAACGGCAGATTTGCGATGGTATTTGTTCCGTCGTACATCACACGGATTTCCACCCCCTGCACCGCCTTCTCTTTCAGGATCTCCAACACCGAATCCCACATTTCGCCCTTTCCGACGATAAAATATTCCAAAAAGATAAACTTTTTCGCATGTTTCAATTCTGCCAAAAGGCTGTTCCACTTTTTCTCGCCCAGCGGGAAATACTCCACCCTTGTGTTTTCATACACCGCAAAGTCACCATGCCGTCTCAAATACGCAGCTAAGCGGGCAGCTTGCTCATCTTCACGCTTCAGTCGTTCACAGATTTCTCTGTCTTCTTTTCGATAAGGCAGGCTCTCCCGATGCAGACTGTTGATTCTGATCCGAAGCTCCTTTGTCAGAAAATCGGCGCGCACATACAGATAAAACAATGCGCCAAAAATCGGTGTCGCCAGAATCGGGATGATCCACGACAGCTTCATGTTCGGATTCATCGGCCGATTGACAATATGAACCACCACCGCGATCGTCAGCAAACTGTACCCGCCGTAGACATACACCAGATAATCGCCCAGCCATTTAAATCCGGCAAAAAGAAAGGCCAACTGGATCAATAGAAATGCTACCAAAAATGTGGTCCGGCTGAAGATAAACTTCAAAGGTCCCCGAATTCGTTTTTGATACTTCACTCCCGAATTTTTCTTTTCATTCCCTATCTCTGTCTTATATGGTTTTCGTGCATTCATCTTCTCGTTCAACTCCTCATGTCTGCACTCTTTCCTTACCCTTTTCCAAATCCTCAGCCCTTATTCTGCCGTGTCCGTCTTCTTTTTTCGCTTCATCTGTTTGCGGATACTCTCCGTCTTCTTTTCCTTCTGCAGATAATAAATTCGGTTGTCCTCATCGATATATTCGATTTCAACGTACTCCTCTGTCTCAGTCGGCAATGCTTTTCGGCGAAGCAGCATGTTGAGAATCTTTTGCATCGTGTAGTAAAAGGTCGCAAACAGCGGTACACCCAAAAGCATACCCACAAATCCCATCAGCTTGCCAAACAAAAGGATTGAGAACAGCACCCAAAATGCAGACAGGCCGGTAGAATCTCCGAGAATCTTCGGACCAATGATGTTCCCGTCAACCTGCTGGAGAATAAAGATATAGATCACAAAAATCAAGCAATACATCGGATTCACCAGCAGGAGCAAAAATGCACAGGGAATCGCTCCGATGAATGGACCGAACACCGGAATCACATTGGTCACACCGACGATCACACTGATCAGCAGTGCGTATGGCATCCGCATAATCATCAGACAGATAAAGCAAATCACACCGATAATCAGGGAGTCAAGAATCTTTCCGCTGATAAATCCGTTAAAAATACGGTTCGCAGCTCTTGCCACATCCAAAATTTCTGCCGCCACCTTTTTGTTTTTGCATACAGCATAGAGGATCTTCTTCGACTGTCCGATAAATTTATCTTTACTGAGCAACAGATAAATCATTACGATAATACCGACTACCAGATTAAACGCCACTGCTGCAACGTCAACAAGCAATGTGGCCACACTGTATACGCCGTTCGCCAACGACACCAGCGTGGATTTGATCGTATTGATAAACTCCTCTTTTTCCGGAAATCCAATCAACCACTCGTTGATCTTTTTCCAAACCTCATCCAGGATCTCTCTGATGGACTCGTTCTGGATAATCAGTTCCTCTGCCTTCGCCCAGAATCCCCTCAAACGTCCGGGCAGTTCCTCAATCAAGTTGAGAATACTCAAAAACAAATTCGGTGCGATCAGAGAAATACTCACATACAAAACCACGGTATAGATTACAATCGCCGCCACCAACGCAAGTCCGCGCGTGCGTTTTTTTACCCAACCAAACTTCTCACCCCAGTTTTTCTCCTTCAGCCGACGCTCGATAAAGCTCATCAGCGGATTCACCAGAAAGGCCATTCCCGCTCCGAAAAAGATCGGCATCAACGCTGTGCTCACCGCATCAAAAAATGCTTTCATCTTCATCCCCCTTGTAAATTAATGAAAAAGGCATGGTCCCCCGTATCCCGGATACATGCCACGCCTCTTCAATCATTTTTCATATGGTCAATCACTCAGATTTTCATGACATCCTAAACGGTTAGTCATAGTTTACCATAATACACAAAAATATACAATCATTTACAAAAATATTCCTCATAAACCTGCAGATGAACCCTCGACCCGTTCAACCAGATAGTCTTCCACCGAATCTCTGGGAATCTGATAGACATGGGCCAACTCATCATAAAGATAATCCTGCGCCTGCTTCTCAAACTTCCGATCAACGATTGTTGACTTCTTTCCCGCCTTCATTCGGGCAATACGCTTCGCATAAGCAGTCTTAATGATCCGCGCCCAGCCGACATACCCTTCTTCGTGAAGTGCTTTCCGGTAAGCTGCCTCGCGCAGTTTGTCATTCTCCTCGGTGATCAGCTCGATCCCCTGAAGATGCGCGACCAGTTCCTCCGCCTGTTCGAGATTCATCACCGGCCGAAGTATATTCTCTCCGTTCTCCACTGGTGTATACATCTTCCCCTTGTTTCGCTGATTTTCTAAAATGTAACAAAGGTTTTCACCTTTCACTCCGCCAAATTCCGGATAGCCGGTGCCGATCACTCTGCACAGCCCGTTACTGCGATGCATCACATACTCATCAACCTGATACATATTGTCTCCTTCTATCCTCATTCAATCGCGTCTATATAGTTGCATATGCAACTATTATTTTACTCTTTTTTCGAGTTTTTGTCAAGGTTACCTTGATTTTTCCCTTGCAAATTCCCCCACTCTCTTATATAATCATTGCACCTACAACGATAATTCATTCAACTTCGGTCGCACCCGAGGAAGAAGGGAGTTTGCCATGAATCATTTGCTTTCCAGTTTTTCAATTCTGCATCGGCAAACCGATGTGTTTATCTCCAGACGCCTCAGTGATCTGGAACTGAATGCCACGCAGTTTGCCTACCTCATGTGCCTGTCAGAAAATCCCGGCAGCTCCCAAGAGCAGTTGTCTTCTCTGATGCGCATTGACAAGGGGGCCGTGTCCAAATCCATCCGTCAGCTGGTTGATCTGGGTTATATCACCTACACGATTTCGGAAACGGACAAACGCCAATATAAGCTCTATCCTTCGGAAAAAACGGCTGCACTTTTACCGCAATTACAGGAGATTGTGATGGAGTACGAAAATTATATGATAAGAGTACTGACGCCGATCGAGGCGGATATCCTGAAGAGTTTGTTGGAAAAGCTGGTAAAAAATGTCTGACAACCGAACTATACCATTTTCAACTGTTGGTTGAATGTGCTCGTTTAAGCAGTGATTGCAAAAGCAAAACAGCCATGATATAACCATAGCAAAAGGTAGCGCCGCCTGAATCTGTTGGAGGTAAAATCATGAATATTGGAAACAAAATCAAAGAATTGCGAAAACAACGCGGCATCACCCAAGAACAACTCGCGAATTGCATCGGCATTTCATTCCAGGCTGTGAGTAAATGGGAAAATAACATCGCTCTCCCGGATATAACACTTGCCCCTATTTTAGCAAACTACTTTGGCATTTCCATGGATGAACTTTTCGACTTTAATCAAAAAGAAATCGAACTCGCTGTCAATTCGATTGCAAATGAAGCATACAAATACAGAGAGTCCGATCCGGAAAAGAGCCGCCGGATTCTTGAGGAAGGGCTTTTAAAGTACCCCGGAAATGATATCTTACTGAATAACCTTCTTTACGTATTGAACTACACTCAAAATCCCGACGAGACGATTTCTGTGGCGAGTGCGTTGATTGATAAAACGAATCAGGCAGATATAAAATACGATGCGCTACGTTTTCTCGCTTATGCGTACAAAGCAAAGGGCGATCTAAAAAGTGCGGAGGCTGCCATCGAACAGATTCCCGAAATTTATTTCACAAAACTCACAGAAATCGCCTATCTTCTGGACGGAAAGCCGAAATATGAAGCTGCAGAAAAGCAAAAGTGGATTTCTTTCGAAAACCTGCTTCAAATGATGGAAAAGATCGCTGAATGCTATGAAGCCGAAGGAAAAATCGCATTGGCGATTACCGAGCGTGAGAAAGCGCTCGCACTCATTTCGATTCTTGAACATGATAGCTTTAATATTTACATTCCCTTTTTTAAAGAGAAAATTGCGAATCTAGCGTGATTCCGGGGACTTCCATCTCAAAATATACGTAAAAAAATATCAAGGGCAAAACTTCTAAATGTCTCGCCCTTGATATTGTTTTTTCAATCACAACTTCACATTTTCAAAAATGAACAAATCATAACTCTTCTTCGCCTTCTCGTACTCTTCCCTCGTGCGCACGGTCCATGCCACGTTCGGCGCCCCCATCAGACGGCAAAGTCTTCTGGCAGGCTCGTTGTAATGAATATCATAGGCGATAAAGTCCGGACGGGTTGCCACATTGAGAAGCAGATGGGTCAGTGCCCAATAAACCAGCTTCATGGCGCCTTTCGCCTTGTTTTCTTTGTTCAGATTTCCGGACAACTGTCCGCGCACCACCTCCGGGTGGTTTTTCTTATACCACAGAAGAACTCTCGGATCGAAGGACTCAATGCAATACACGCCCTTATATTCCCGCAGGATCTTATCTGCCTCGGCGGCAATCGGGTCCTTGCCGTTCCTGCACTTTAACTCCACCACCAGCGGAACCTTGCCGTCCACCAGCTTCAAAAAATCAGTGAACAGTGGTATCCGCTCGTCGGATTTCAGAATCGGATATTGCTGTAATTCTGCATAGGTCAATTCATTGACTTGCTTTTCCACTCCACAGATTCGCTTTAAATTGAAATCGTGGGTGACCACCACCTGACCGTCCGCCGTCATCTGCACGTCCAACTCAATACCGTAGCCCGCATCCACTGCCTGCCTAAAGGCTTTCATGGAGTTCTCCGGCGCATCGGTCTCATTGTCATGCAAACCACGGTGCGCATAATGCGCACCGTGTAACTTTGACATATCCGGTCGGTTAATGAGTCTGGGAGCGATCAGAAACAGATAAACTGTGGCAAGCACTACAATCGCAATGATAATTCCCATCGTCAGCACCTCACTCGTCAATCATCGATATCCAGGTTTTCCAGAATATCTTTCTTTCCCTCCACCTTTGCATCACCGTGGCGTACAAAGAACATGGTGATAAAGCTAAATACCACAAAGAGGGTTCCGTAGGGGAACAGGAACGCGTAACCTGCATCCGGGTTGTTCCTGTCTAAAAGCAGATAGCCGTACTCCAAAACAAAACCGGACAAGATCGGTGTAATGATCTGTGCCGCCTGAGAAGCGGTGTAGTAATATCCGGTAAACTTTCCGACGCTCGGTCCCTTGCTCATCTCCACTACCATCGGGTAACTGTTTACGTTGATAAACGCCCAGCCCGCACCGGCCAGGATAAAGAAGAAAAATACCATTCCGGAGAAGGTCTTAAAGAACAGACAGCTTCCGAAGGCAATCGCCAATGCGGCAACTCCGCCCATGATTGTCTTGCGGCGTCCGATCTTGGTTGCAATGATACCGGCAGGGATGTAGCTGACGATTGCTGCCGCCTGCGCAATGATCAGCGTGTAGGCGTACGCACCGCCCTTCATTCCCCAGTAAACTTCGGCATACTTGGAAAATGAGGTAGTGATTGCATTGTAACCCATAAACCAGAAAAATACAGATGCCAGGATCAACATCAGAGACTTCTTTACTGCGGGAGCCATCGCAGCCTCCGCCTTCGGAGCTTCCTCCGCCTGCACGGGCTCAGCTTCCGTTTCTACTCCGAGGAGCTTGCTCTCCTCCTCCATGACCTTCACTAACTTCGGTTCGTTGGTCGTCTTTAAAAGAACCGCAAGGCAGACAAGCATGACCACACTGTTCAGAATGAATACAGGCCAGTAGTTGGGATTTTCCACCTCAGGCACCAACAATGCAATGGCACCCAACATCAGGATACCGCCCACGGTCCCGGTCAGGTTGATAATCGCGTTTGCCTTACTTCTCAACGGCTTCGGCGTAACATCAGGCATCAATGCCACCGCAGGGCTTCTGAATGTTGCCATGGTAAAGAGCACCACGCCAAGCCCTACTACGAACAACGTCAGGTTCTTTGTCTGATTCGCGAACGGCAAAATCAGGGAAAGTACTGCAGCGGCAACCGTTCCACAGAAGATAAAGGGCATTCTCCGTCCCCATTTAGTCTTCGTCCGGTCAGACAATGCTCCAAACAGCGGCAACATCACCACGGCCAGCACGTTATCGATCGCCATGATCATACCGGAAACCGCATCATTCACATCAAAGGTTGCCTTCAGAATTTTCGGAACCAGTCCGTCATATACCTGCCAGAATGCGCTGATCGCCATGAATGCCATTCCGACAAAAATCGTTCTCTTATAATTCAGCTTCATATGAGCCTCCTGCTTTATTTCTGAATATGTACATTCAGGTGATTATAGGTCATCTCCACATTGTGGCGTGCAAAAGTCTCGGAAACCTTCTCGTTCATTGCAAAGTATGCCGTCCAATAGTCTGCACTGTTCACCCATCCACGCGCGATGTACTCAATACTGCTCTCGCCGTAATTAGATACCTCGATTTGATATGCAGGATCCTTTAAATACAATCCAGTCTCCTCAAATGCATCATACAGTGCCTTCTTTACCGTAACAACCGGCGCATCATAAGATGCGGTAAACGTAAAATCTACACGGCGGGTGTCCTTGGTAGAGTAATCGGTAATACGGGTATTTGCCAGATCACCGTTGGGAATGCAAACGATCTTATTGTCCGGAGTCTGAAGCTTTGTGTAAGACAGACCGATTTCAATCGCAGTTCCGCTCATGCCGCTGGTCTCAATAAAATCTCCCACCACAAAAGGCTTGGTGAAAAGAATCATTAAACCACCTGCCACATTTGTCAGAGTGTTCTGTACCGCAAGAGAAACTGCAAGTCCAATCACACTGAATGCAGCAATCAGGGAGGTCGTATCGATTCCCAACGCCCCTGCCACAGTCAGTGCGATAATCACATACACGACGATTCTCAAGACATTCTTAATCAGTTTTTTGAAATAAGCATCCAGCTTATCTGCACGGTCGATCACTTTGTTCACCAGCTTCAGAATGATTTTTCCAATACAGTAGCAGATCACAAAAGTGATGATTGCGGAACACACGCTTCCGAGGGATATGCTTCCCAGGGAGGTTCCAAGTAATTCTTTGATTGCGTCCATTTTTATTCTCCTTTTCTATTTTTCAGTCACGTCCGACTGATAAAAAGGGCTGCGGCAATTGCTCTATTCCGTTACACACTGCAGCAGTCCTTTCTGATCATAATTTACTCTTCTTCAGACAACAGTCTGATATCCAATCCCAGCTCTTCAAGCTGCTTTTCATCTACTGTTCCGGGAGCCTGAGTCATCAGACAAGAGCTGTCCTTCACCTTCGGGAAAGCGATAACCTCACGGATATTGTCACAGCCGGTCATCAGCATGACAACGCGGTCCAGACCGTAGGCCAGTCCTGCGTGAGGAGGCACACCGTACTTGAAGGCGTCAAGCAGGAAGCTGAAACGCTCGTATGCTTCTTCCTTCGTGAAGCCAAGCTTCTCGAACATCTTCTCCTGAACATCATTCTGATGGATACGAACACTTCCGCCGCCGATCTCATAACCATTGAGGACAATATCGTAAGCTTTCGCTCTCACGCGGCCGGGGTCGCTGTCCAGATACTGAAGATCCTCGTCCATGGGCATGGTGAAAGGATGATGCATTGCAAAGAATCTCCGCTCTTCCTCATCGTACTCGAGAAGAGGGAATTCAGTGATCCATACAAAGCAGAATGTATCCTTCGGGATAATATCCATCTGCTTTGCCAACTCCAGACGCAGTGCGCCGAGGGTATCCAGTACCAGTTTCTTCTTGTCTGCGGCAAACAGCAAGAGGTCTCCGTTCTCGCCGCCCATTGCAGCGATCAGCGACTTCATCTCCTCGTCGGTCATAAACTTCGCGAAGGAAGACTTCACGGTTCCGTCGGGACCAATGGCAATGTACGCAAGACCCTTCAGACCGTAGCCCTTCACAAAATCAACCAGCGCATCAATCTTCTTTCTGGGCATCGCACCCTGTCCCTTTGCGTTCAGCCCGCGAACCGTGCCGCCTGCTGCGAGTGCACCGGTGAACACACCGAAACCGCAATCCTTCACCACATCGGACACATCTGTGATCTCCATGCCGAAGCGAAGATCAGGCTTATCGGAACCGAAGCGATTCATCGCCTCAGTGTAAGTCATACGACGGATAGGCAGTTCAATATCCACATCACAGATTTCCTTCATCAGATAAGCCAGCAGACGCTCATTCACATCAATGACATCATCCACGTCCACAAAGGAAAGCTCCATATCCATCTGCGTAAACTCAGGCTGACGGTCTGCACGAAGGTCCTCATCGCGGAAGCAGCGTGCAATCTGGAAATAACGATCATAGCCGGAGCACATCAAGAGCTGCTTGTAGAGCTGAGGGGACTGAGGCAACGCAAAGAACTGTCCCGGATAGATACGGCTGGGCACCAAATAATCTCTCGCACCCTCGGGAGTGCTCTTGCACAAGATCGGGGTCTCAATCTCCAAGAATCCCTCGTTCGCCATAAAGCTGCGGGCCAAGGTCATCACGCGGCTCTTCGTGATCAGATTCCGCTGAATGTCGGGACGGCGCAGATCCAGATAACGGTATTTCAGACGCAGCTCCTCCTTCGTATTGATGCCTTCCTCAATGGGGAAGGGAGGTGTCTGTGCCTCAGACAGAATACGAAGACTTAAGGCGCGGATCTCAATCTGACCGGTAGTCATCTTCTCATTGATGGCACCGCCGCGCTTCTCCACGCGCCCGGTCACGGCAATTACAAACTCACTTCTCAGCGTTCCCGCCTTCTCAAAACCTTCTGTCCCGATATCGTTCTCATCAAAAACCAACTGCAACAGACCGGAGCGGTCGCGCAGGTCAACAAAAATCAAACTTCCAAGATTTCTTCTCTTCTGTACCCAGCCCATGACGGTAATATTCTCGCCGATGTTGGCTACCGAAACTTCTGTACACCGATGGGTGCGGTGCATACCTTTCATTGATTCAGCCATGATTTTCCTCCAACGTCTTTGTTCTTATTTGTTCCAGGAATCCCGATAAAACTCTCTGAATTCCTCATAGCCTTCTGATCGCAGCTGCTCTTTCTGAAACTTCTTGTTCTTGTTCATCTGAGCAACCAAAACCTGCTTGCCTTCTGCTCTGGCCTTTTTCGCCTCGGCAAATACATGCACGGTCCCCTCGGTACACATATCCTTTTCCATCAGGAATGCAACCTTCTCTCTCTCTCCGGGAACAGTGAATCCCTTCTCCATCAAAATGGTGATGATGCGCTCGAATCCGATGGAGAATCCGCAAGCGGGAGTTTTCTGACCGGTGAACCGGCCGATCATCTCATCGTAGCGCCCGCCGCCGCCGACGCTGCAACCCAGCTCCGCCATCTTGATCTCGAAGATGGAACCGGTGTAGTAGGACATACCGCGCACCAAAGTCGGGTCGAATACCAGATTGTACTGTGCTTCCGCACAAGCCCGTACACTACTCAAGATCTTATCGATGCTCTCCGCTAACCCTGCGGGAAGTACACCTGCAAGCTTCTCTGCCAGATAGGAAAGCGTATCGTCAACATTCTCCATATCGCGGAACATCCCGAGATACTTCTCCACAGCCGCAGCCGCATAGCCGTTCTCCTTCAGTTCCTTCTCCACACCGTCAAGACCGATCTTGTCCATCTTATCCAAAATGATAAAAATCTGATCGTAATCTTCCTCGGCAAATCCGCTGTAAGCCGCCATCGCCTTCAAAATCTGACGATCGTTGAAGCAGACGGTAAAGTCCTTAAATCCTAAGCGTCCCAGCACCGTGGTGGTCGCAGAGATCAGCTCAATCTCTGCCAGATTAGTAGGGTCGCCGAGAATATCGATATCGCACTGCATAAACTGGCGAAAACGCCCTCTCTGAGGTCGATCCGCACGCCATACATTGCCCATCTGCAGTGCCTTAAACGGCATCGGCAGATTTGCGGAGTTGTTGGAATAGTATCTCGCCAGCGGCAGGGTCAGGTCGTAGCGCATACCGAAATCTACCACCTCAGCCTCAGTCTGTGCCTCAGCCACATTCAGCTTCTCGCCACGCTTCAGCACCTTGAAGATCAGCTTCTCATTCTCGCCGCCCTGCTTACTGCAAAGGTTGTCGATGCTCTCCATGCAGGGAG
>JAFQDI010000093.1 GCA_017416055.1 Lachnospiraceae bacterium | reverse complement strand
GTGAGGAAAGTCCGGGCTTCACAGGGCAGGATGCCGGATAACGTCCGGTGGAGGTGACTCCCAGGCCAGTGCAACAGAAATATACCGCCGGCTTTTGGCCGGTAAGGGTGGAATGGCAGTGTAAGAGACTACCGCCTTTCCGGTAACGGAAAGGGCACATGTAAACCCCATCCGAAGCAAGACCAAACAGGAAGCATAAGGCGGCCCGTCTGCTTCCGGGTAGGTCGCTTGAGCCTGTCGGCGACGGCAGGCCTAGATAGATGACCATTCAACGACAGAACCCGGCTTATCGTTCTGCTCGTCCTATAGTTTCTGCATGATTTAACTTAGGAGACGATAACCATGGAAAAGATTCAGATTCGCTACATAAGCGATCAGATAGACCGTCTCGGTTACATTGCGGGGGTATCCGATTGGATAGATCTGCGATCGGCTGAGGAGGTGGAGATGAAGGCGGGAGAGTTTCGTCTGATTCGCCTCGGCGTGGCGATGAAACTGCCCGAGGGCTATGAGGCGCATATTGTGCCACGAAGCAGTACTTTTAGGCATTTTGGGATCATTCAGACGAATCATATGGGGGTCATTGATGGAAGCTATTGCGGGAATGATGACGAGTGGATGTTCCCGGCGTACGCGATTCGGGACACGCAGATCCATGTGAATGATCGTATCTGTCAGTTCCGCATCATGAAAAATCAGCCGGTGATCGAGTTTGAGCCGGTGGACCGACTGGACGGGGAAAACAGGGGCGGTTTTGGCAGTACAGGTGTGAATTGACAATCGGTGAAAAAGTAAAACAAACAACAGTATGTGGGGTATGAAGATGAAGAAAAGCAGAGTGATTTATTTCCTTTTGGTGATATTGGCGGTTTGCCTGCTGGCAGGCTGTGCGAAGGGCGCAGACGCAAATGAGAGAGGTCTTTCTTTCTACGCAGGCGGAGACTATGAGAAGGCGGCGGAAGCGTTTGCGGAGGCGGTTGCTGCGGATAACCGTGAGCCGGAATACTATCGAAACAGAGCGATGGCACTGATCAAACTGGACAGATACGGGGAGGCGAAGTCCTGCCTGGATCTTGCGGACCAACTGGAGCCGAACACGATGGCGGGTGAGCGCGCGCGCGGAATTCTCTATTATGAGCAGGCGTTGTACGAGTCAGCGTTATACAGCTTTGAAAAAGCACTTTCCTTGAGTACCGGAAAAGTGGGTGAGACTGAAGTGGATATTTTGTGTTATACGGCGGATTGCCAGATGGCACTGGAGCGTTATGCGGATGCGATTTCCACGTACACCCGATTGATCAATGCAGGACATGCTTCTTCAAATAATTACTTTCTTCGTGGAACTGCCCATTTGAAGAATGGAAGCGCTTCTGATGCGGGATTGGATTTTGACCGTGCGGTTTCGGGCGGAAGTTATGAGGACTACTGGAAGGTATATTGCCTTCTGACAGAACGTGGGCAGCAGGAGATGGCGAAACAGTTCCTGTCAAAGGCAGTTTTGCTTGAGGGCGACAGCGACAGTGATCATGTGTGGCGCGGAGAGTTCCACTACTATTTGGGGAATTATGACGAGGCAATTGCAGAGTTTAATGCCGCGTCTCAGAACGTGATCGATGTGGACATCTATCTGATGATGGCACATATTTATATGGAAAAAGGCGATACTAACCGTGTGAAGGCAGCGTTCTCCATGGCAAAGAGCAAGGCACCGAATGATCCCTACCTGATCTATCAGGAGACACTGTTCTGGATGGATGCCGGGGATTATGAGGAGGCCTATGAGTTGATTCGTGCCGGAATGGCATTGGAGAATAATCCCTATCGCCAGCAGATGCATTATTGTCAGGCGAGCTGCCTGGAGTATCTTGGCAGATTTGGGGAGGCGCTGACCGCGTTTAAAGAATATGTGAACCTTTACGGTTCAACCGAGGAGATCGATCACGAGATCGCTTTCCTTGAAACCCGTGTGGATACAGTAGAGTAACGAGGAGTATATGATCGAGACAGCAGAAGTAAGAGAACGTTTTATCTTAGTTGGAGTGAGCACATGCGACGGTGATGACACCGTCGCATCTTTGGATGAATTGGAAGAACTGGTTGAAACGGCCGGAGCGGACACGGTGGGTAAGGTGATCCAGAGCAGAGAGCAGATTCATCCCGGAACTTATTTGGGAAAGGGAAAACTGGAGGAACTGAGTGAGTGGATCGATTCGCTGGGAGCTACCGGTATTGTCTGCGACGATGAACTGTCGCCGGTTCAGTTGAAAAATCTGGAGGAGATTCTGGACACGAAGGTACTGGATCGCACGTTGGTGATCCTTGATATCTTTGCAGCGAGAGCTCGTTCCAGTGAAGGTAAACTTCAAGTAGAACTGGCTCAGTTAAAGTATCGTGCGACCAGACTGACCGGCTTGGGAACATCCCTTTCCCGACTGGGAGGAGGTATCGGTACCAGGGGACCGGGCGAGAAAAAGCTGGAGATGGACAGGCGCTTGATTCGTGAGCGCATCAGCGTACTCAAACGCGAGTTGGAAGATATGAAGCGTCACCGCGATGTGACGAGGCAGCGAAGAAGCAGTAACCCGGTGCCGGTGATTTCTATCGTCGGATACACGAACGCAGGAAAATCTACACTGTTAAATTGTCTGAGCGGTTCCGAGGTGCTTGCGGAGGATAAACTGTTTGCTACCCTGGATCCTACGACCAGAGAACTGGAATTGGGAGATGGAGAGTCCGTGCTGATGACGGATACCGTAGGATTTATCCGCAAGCTGCCGCACCATCTGATTGAGGCGTTCAAAAGTACACTGGAAGAAGCCCGATATGCAGATATTATCCTTCATGTGGTCGATGCATCCAATCCGCAGATGGAAACGCATATGGAGGTGGTACAGAATATCCTGCGCGAGTTGGAAATCACCGGAAAGCCGGTGGTGACTGCGTTCAACAAGTGGGATCGGTGCTCATTCGAAATCAAACCGAGAGATACCCGGGCAGACCGGGTGGTCTATATCTCCGCATTGACCGGGGAGGGGCTGGATGATCTGAAATACACGATCAGCAGTCTGCTCAGAGGTCGCAGAGTATATCTGGAGAAGGTGTATCCGTATACGGAAGCCGGAAAGGTGCAGTTGATCCGCAAATACGGAAAACTGCTCGAGGAGAGTTATACTGAGGATGGTATTCAGGTGAAGGCATATATCCCGAAAGAACTGCAGGGACAGTGTTGATGTCAAGCTGAAGTCAGGAGAGGGTCGAGTTTGTGGCGTGCGCGGTGAAGACGCATATAGCAGGCTCGCGGGGAGATGTTCAGGCGTTTGGAGAGATCAAGGATGGACACTCCTTCCTCGTAAAACGCCACAAGCAAGGTGAGTTCATCCGAACTGAGGAGCCGACGGATCCGCGGATAAGGCATTTCGAGGTCAGATAGATGATCGATTCGGGTGTCTTCGAAGGACGGAGAGTCGGGGCTAATAAACGTGTCTTCATCCAGAGGGATGCAGTGTTGTGAATCCCAGAGCTGCCGACTCAGCTGGTCGCAGGCTTTGTGGCGGGCAGTAATGATCAGCCAACCGAACGGATTTGGGTGCGAGGTGCTGCGAAAACGAAGCCAGGCAGCGAGATAAACCTCCTGGATCGTATCCTCGGTGGCATGGTGGCCGGAAGTGACCGATCCGACCAGTCGTTGGAGATAAGGGTAAGAACGGTGATAGAGATCAGAAAACTCAGACGGAAGCATAAAAGTACCTCATAGTAGAATAGTAGAGATTGGTTATTGATAGCTTAAGGGAAAAGAGCGGAATTGACCACCAACGAAAGGTGTGGATTTGTGTCGAAAATCCACACTATTTTTGTTTTTTTGAAGAAAAATCGTATACGAGTTAAGAAAAAATGGGTTTTCGTTGCAAAGAAATCATCGGTGTGATATAATAAATAAGATGTAATTATCAATTCGGAGGTTGTTTTATGAAAGGGATTATTCTTGCCGGTGGAAGCGGTACCAGACTTTACCCGTTGACGAAGGTGACATCCAAACAGTTGTTGCCGATTTATGACAAGCCGATGATTTACTATCCGCTGTCTGTGTTGATGAACGCAGGCATCCGCGAGATTTTGATTATTTCCACCCCGGACGACACGCCTCGCTTCGAGGCACTTCTCGGTGACGGTCACCAGTTCGGCGTGGAGCTTTCCTATGCTGTTCAGCCCAGCCCCGACGGACTTGCGCAGGCGTTTATTATCGGCGAGGAGTTCATCGGAAGTGACTCTGTTGCGATGGTGCTGGGAGACAATATTTTCCATGGCCACGGTCTTGGCCAGCGTCTCCGCGCCGCGGCGGCGAAGACAAGCGGAGCCACCGTGTTCGGTTACTACGTGGACGACCCCGAACGCTTCGGTATCGTCGAGTTTGATAAAGAGGGAAGGGCGATCTCCATCGAGGAGAAGCCGAAGAAGCCGAAGTCCAATTACTGCGTGACCGGTCTGTATTTTTACGATAACCGCGTGGTTGAGTATGCAAAGAGCCTGAAGCCCTCTGATCGCGGTGAACTGGAAATCACGGACGTGAACCGCATTTATCTGGAGAACGGTGAACTTGAGGTTACCTTGCTCGGACGAGGCTTCACCTGGCTTGACACCGGAACCCATGATTCTCTGGTGGAAGCGACGAATTTTGTGCGAACGGTCGAGAATCATCAGCACAGAAAGATCGGCTGTCTGGAGGAGATTGGCTATCGCAACGGATGGATCACCGAGGAGGAGATGTGGGCCGCCTACGAAGTGCACAAGAAGAATGAATACGGTGCGTATTTGAAGGATGTATTGAACGGAAAGTATATCGATTAAAACGCGATAAGGCGAAAGGAGAAAAGATGAAAATTCTGGTAACCGGAGGGGCCGGATTTATCGGCGGAAACTTCGTACATTATATGGTAAACAAATATCCTGAGGATATGATCGTGAATCTGGACTTGCTGACATATGCCGGAAATCTGGAGACACTGAAGCCGGTGGAGAACAAACCGAATTATAAGTTCGTCCGCGGCGATATTGCGGACAGACCCTTTATCATGGATCTGTTTGAGAGGGAGCAGTTTGATGTGGTGATCAACTTTGCGGCCGAGAGCCATGTGGACCGTTCCATCACCGATCCCGGCATCTTTGTTCAGACAAATGTTTGCGGAACTCAGGTTCTTTTGGACGCATCCCGTGCATACGGTGTAAAGCGTTATCATCAGGTTTCCACCGATGAGGTTTACGGTGATCTTCCATTGGACAGACCTGACCTGTTCTTCACCGAGGAGACTCCGATCCACACTTCCAGCCCTTACTCCTCCAGCAAGGCAGGAGCAGACCTTCTGGTGTTAGCTTATTACCGCACTTATGGATTGCCGGTGACTGTGTCCAGATGCTCAAATAACTATGGACCTTATCACTTCCCGGAGAAGCTGATTCCTCTGATGATCAGCCGTGCATTGGCGAACGAGGAACTTCCTGTATATGGCAAGGGCGACAATGTGCGTGACTGGTTGTATGTTGAGGATCACTGCTCCGCAATCGATTTGATTGTGCGTAACGGCCGAGTTGGCGAGGTATATAATATTGGTGGACACAATGAACGCACCAATCTTGAGGTGGTGAAGACGATTCTGAAGGCACTTGATAAGCCGGAGAGTCTGATCCGGTTTGTCACTGACCGTCCCGGCCACGACAGAAGGTACGCAATCGATCCCACGAAGATCGAGACAGAACTTGGCTGGAAGCCGAAGCACAACTTTGACACCGGTATTCAGGAGACCATCAAGTGGTATCTTGAGAATCAGGAATGGTGGAAGAATATTCTGAGCGGTGAGTACAGCAACTATTTTGAGAAGATGTACGGAGACAGATTGTAATGAAAGTATTGGTGACCGGAGTGGCCGGACAGCTGGGCCACGATGTGATGAATGAATTGGCGAAGCGAGGATATGAGGGAGTTGGAAGCGATATCGCGCCCGAATATTCCGGCATTGCGGATGGAAGTGCTGTTTGCGACATGCCTTACGTGCCGATGGATATTACCGATGCCGTTGCTGTGGAAGCGGTGATCGGCAGTGTGAATCCGGATGTGGTGGTTCACTGTGCGGCGTGGACGGCCGTGGATCTGGCGGAGGACGATGATAAAGTGGAGAAAGTCCGCGCAATCAATGCGGGCGGAACGAAGAACATCGCCGCTGTCTGCAAGAACCTGGACTGCAAGATGGTGTATATTTCCACGGACTATGTGTTTGACGGACAGGGTGAGACTCCCTGGGAGCCGGATTGCAAGGATTATAAGCCGCTGAATGTCTACGGCCAG
>JAFQDI010000092.1 GCA_017416055.1 Lachnospiraceae bacterium | reverse complement strand
GATACTTTTTTGGATACATTCTCGCAGGAACGGACGAGAGGAATCACGATTTTTTCCAAGCAGGCACGGTTTGTACAGGGAGAGATGGAAATCACACTGCTGGATACACCGGGTCATGTGGATTTTTCGGCGGAGATGGAGCGGACGCTTCAGGTGCTGGATGTGGCGATACTGGTGATCAGCGGTGCTGACGGTGTGCAGGGGCATACGCACACCCTGTGGAACCTCCTTGCACGTTACGGGATCCCCACGTTTTTGTTTATCAACAAGATGGATCAGGAAGGGACGGATCCGGCAGCGCTGATGAGTGAACTGAAGGAGCAGCTTAGCGATAGCTGTGTGGAATTTTCTTCCGGAAATGGGGAAGCGTTTCAGGAGAGTCTTGCGATGTGCAGTGAGGCTCTGCTGGAGGAATATATGGAAAACGGTTCGATCAGTACCGTATCAATTGCGGAGGCGGTCACAGAACGAACGGTATTTCCGTGCTATTTTGGCTCGGCGCTCAAACTGGATGGAGTGGAGGAATTGCTTGCCGGAATTTCTGCTTATACGAACGAGCTAAATTATGGTGAGCGTTTTGGGGCCAGAGTGTTTAAGATTTCCCGTGATGATCAGGGGAATCGCCTCACCCATTTGAAACTGACCGGTGGAAACCTGAAAGTGAAGGCCGTTTTGTCCGGAGATCGGGCGGAGAGGCCGGACAGAGGCGGATCGGTTTTTGAATCATCGGTCGGTGGTGGCGCAGAAAGTGAACGCTGGGAGGAGAAGATCAGTCAGATCAGACTTTATTCCGGCGAGAAATATGAGACGGTGAATGAGGTGAGCGCAGGTTGTGTATGTGCGGTCGCCGGTTTGACGTACACCTATCCCGGACAGGGGCTGGGAGCAGAGGAAGGAACGATCCTGCCGGTTTTGGAACCGGTGCTGACGTATCGTATTTTATTGCCCGATGGATGCGATGTGCGGACTGTTCTTCCTAAACTCCGCCAACTGGAGGAGGAAGAGCCGGAACTGCATATTGTGTGGAACGAGCAGCTCGGTGAACTGCATGCTCAGCTCATGGGCGAAGTGCAGACAGAGGTATTAAGGAGTCTGATTGCAGACCGTTTTGGCTTTTCGGTGGAGTTTGGTGAGGGAAATATTGTTTATAAGGAAACGATTGCAGAACCAGTGGAGGGAGTGGGTCACTACGAGCCACTTCGCCATTATTCGGAGGTGCATTTGCTCCTCACACCCGGTGAGCCGGGCAGTGGGCTTAGGTATGGCTCTGATTGCAGTGAGGAAGTGTTGGCGAAGAATTGGCAGAGGCTGATTTTGACCCATTTGGAAGAGAAAGAACATGTGGGCGTATTGATCGGGGCACCGATCACCGATATGCAGATTACGCTGATCGCCGGAAAAGCTCATTTAAAACATACGGAAGGCGGCGACTTCCGCCAATCGACGTACCGCGCAGTGCGACAGGGGCTAAAGTGCGCGAAGAGCGTTCTTTTGGAGCCTTGGTATCAGTTTAAATTGGAGGTGCCGCTTGCCCAGGTCGGTCGTGCGATGACCGACATTCAGAGTATGTTTGGTGAATTTACGGCACCGGAGACCATCGGTGAGATGGCAGTGCTCACGGGGAGCGCGCCGGTAGCTTGTATGCGGAATTATCAGGCGCAGGTGGCGGCATATACCGGAGGCCGAGGAAGACTGTTCTGTACAGTGAAGGGATATCTGCCCTGCCATAATGCGGAGGAAGTGATCGAATCCAGAGACTATGACAGTGAGGCTGATCTTGACAATCCCACCGGATCTGTCTTCTGCACCCATGGTGCCGGATTCTGGGTGCCTTGGGATGAAGTGCGAAATTACATGCATGTTGAGAGTGGATGGACCTCTGAGGTGAACCATGCCGGTTCTGTGCAGGCGGAAAACAAGGCTGAATTTATGGATATCGCATCCTGCGAACAGGATACGGTCAATGAGCCCCGCGGCTCACAAATCTACCGAGGAGCTTCCTTTGGGACCTCAAAGCTGGATGAGGAACTGGAAGAGATCTTCACGAGAACTTATGGTCCGATCAAACGGGAGAGAAGCCTGGGGAGCGGACCTTTGGTGCGGGAATACGCTGCACCGGTACGCACGGTGATAAAAAAGTCTGAGCCACAGACCGAGTATCTTTTGGTGGACGGCTACAATATTATTTTTGCGTGGGAGGAACTTTCTGCGCTCGCAAAGGAAAATATCGACAGTGCCAGAGGAAAACTGATGGACGTCCTCTGCAACTATCAGGGCGCCGTGGGCTGTGAACTGATTTTGGTGTTTGATGCGTATCGTGTACAGGGCGGAACAGAATCCGTACAGGATTACCACAACATCCATGTGGTCTATACCCGTGAGGCGGAGACCGCCGATCAGTACATTGAGAAGGCAACCCGCCGGATTGCGAAGCACCACCGAGTGACAGTGGCCACGTCCGATGGAATGGAGCAGGTGATCATTCTGGGAGCCGGAGCGATCAGAATGTCTGCCAGGGAACTGCAGGAGGAGATCGAGCGGGTGTGCGTGGAGATGCGAAAGGAGTTTCTTGGCCGCTTTGTGTCCGGAAAGAATTACCTCTTTGATCATCTCGATGAGGAGATGCGGGATGTGATGGAGGATGTGCGGCTGGGAAAGAAGAGGTTAGCAGATGAGTGACGGAAAAAAGAGATGCAAATGGTGTAACTTAAATAACCCCTTATATATCGAATACCACGATCATGAATGGTGCAAACCGAATTTCACCGAGGGATATCTGTACGAAATGTTGATCCTGGAGTCGTTTCAGGCCGGATTATCTTGGGAATGCGTGCTGAACAAGCGGGAGAATTTCAGACTGGCGTATGATCAGTTCGACATCAACAAAGTGGTTTGTTATGATGATCGAAAGGTAAATGAACTGCTAAATAACAAAGGCATTATCCGAAACAGGAGAAAAATCATCGCAAGTATCAATAACAGCAAGATTTTCAAGGCAATCTCCAACGAATACGGTTCGTTTTATCACTATCTGAAACAGTTTATCAGCGGTGAGATTATTTATGAAACCGATAAAACCACAAACGATCTGTCGGACGCGATTTCCGGAGACTTACAGAAGAGAGGGATGAAGTTTGTCGGGTCTGTGATCATCTATTCTTATTTGCAGGCAATCGGAGTGATCAATTCACACGATGAGGAGTGTTATTTGCATAAAATGTAATTTTCTGAAAAAAACAGATGTCAAATCTGAGAAGATGTGCTATGATATCAACAAATTAGCAAATTAAAGCGTCAGCTCGATAAAATGAGGAGATTTGCAAGGATTTTTGTCTCGGACACCAAAGGAGAACACATCATGAGAATTGTCGTAAAAGTCGGAACTTCCACGCTTGCACACGTCACCGGCCAGCTGAATATCCGCCGGGTAGAGGAACTGTGCAAGGTATTAAGTGATATCAAGAACGCGGGAAATGAAGTGATTTTGGTTTCCTCCGGAGCCATCGGCATGGGAATGGGGAAGCTGGGGCTCTCCAGAAAGGGGGCGGACATGCCCACCAAGCAGGCAGCGGCTTCCGTCGGCCAGTGTGAACTAATGTACATTTATGATAAGGAATTTGGCGAGTACAACCACACGGCAGCGCAGCTTCTCATTACCGGAGAGGATATCGATGACGAAAAGCGTCGGACGAATTTCCAGAACACGCTGTTTAGACTGTTGGAGCTGGGAGCTCTGCCCATTGTCAACGAGAATGATACGGTGGCGACGCAGGAGATCGAAATCGGGGACAATGACACGTTGGCGGCCATTGTGTCTGTCTGTGTGAAAGCGGATCTTTTGGTTCTGCTCAGCGATATCGACGGACTGTACACGGCTGATCCACACAAGAACGCGGATGCGAAATTGATCGAGGTGGTGGAAGAACTCACGCCGGAGGTGATGTGCTTAGGTGGCGGCGCAGGGTCGAACCTTGGAACCGGTGGGATGGCGACGAAGCTTCGTGCGGCGCAGATGACCACCGGGCAGGGCATCTCCATGCGGATCATGAACGGAAGCAGGCCGTATGAACTGTATGATGTGCTGGAAGGAAAGAGTGTGGGAACTCTGTTTGTGGGTAAGCACTGAGCGAAATCGGAGAGAATGGTATATGGTATGTGCGTGACATCAGGAGGTGGCAGATGACAACAAGAGAAATCTTAGTGGGAGCAAAAAATGCAAAGGCATGTCTTGCCGGATTGACCACAGAGCAGAAAAATACTGCACTGGAGGCGATGGCGGACAGCCTGATCGAATATACGGAGGAGATTCTGGCGGCGAATACACTGGACATGGAGGCGGCGAAGGGGACGATCTCCCCGGTAATGCTGGACCGTCTGATGTTAAACGCGGCACGCGTTGGAGGGATGGCAGACGGGATCCGCCAGGTGATCACCCTGCCTGACCCGGTGGGGAGAGTGCTTCGTGAGGAAGTGAGACCAAACGGCCTCGTGATCCGCAAAACAGCGGTCCCGGTGGGTGTGGTGTCGATCATCTATGAGAGCAGACCAAATGTGACTTCCGATGCAGCGGCACTCACCTTAAAGAGTGGAAATGTCTGTGTACTGCGCAGCGGTAAGGAGGCTTTTCGCAGTGCGAACGCGATTGTGAATGCGCTGCGCGCCGGCCTTAAGAAAGCCGGGCTTCCGGAAAATTTGATCAGTCTGGTACAGGATACCAGCCGGGCTTCTGCGACGGAATTGATGACTGCAGTAGGTCTTGTAGATTTACTCATTCCAAGAGGCGGAGCGGGACTGATTCGCGCCTGTGTGGAACAGGCGAAGGTGCCTTGTATCGAGACGGGAACCGGAATTTGCCACGTCTATGTGGACGAGAGTGCGGATATCGATATGGCGCTGAAGATCATTGAGAATGCCAAGACCAGCCGTCCTTCCGTGTGCAATGCGGCGGAGGTTTGTTTGGTTCATCGGGTGGCTGCTACGGAATTTTTGCCGAAAATGAAGGAGCGCTTAGTGGATAAGCGCCTGGACGAAGGGAAAACGCCTGTGGAGTTGCGTGTTTGCCCTGAAGCGGCGAAGTATATAGAGGGAACTTTGGCAGGAGAACGGGATTTTGATACGGAGTTTTTGGATTATTGTCTG
>JAFQDI010000005.1 GCA_017416055.1 Lachnospiraceae bacterium | reverse complement strand
GCCACACCTTACCCTCCAGACCATTTTTGGCAAACTCCTCCCGCAGGATGGCATCGGACTCCCGGACGGCCTCCAGACGGTCACGGGTGATGGCGCCCAGGCAGCGCACACCCAGGCCGGGGCCGGGGAAGGGCTGACGGTAGACCATGGCATGGGGAAGACCCAGCGCCTCGCCCACCACGCGGACTTCATCCTTGAACAGCAGCTTCAGAGGCTCTACCAGCTCCATCTTCATATCCTCAGGCAGACCGCCCACATTGTGATGGGACTTGACAGGCTTGCCGCTTTCCTTTGCCTTGATGGACTCCAGAATGTCCGGGTAGATGGTACCCTGACCTAGGAAGGAATGCCTTCCAGCTTGGCAGCCTCTTCGTCAAATACTTTGATAAACTCAGCACCAATGATCTTGCGCTTTCTCTCGGGATCGGAAACCCCAGCCAACAGACCCAGGAAGTGATCGGTTGCGTCAACATAGATCAGGTTTGCATCCAGACCTTCCTTGAACATTTTGATAACGCCCTCAGATTCGTTCTTACGCATCAGGCCGTGATTAACGTGTACACATACTAATTGCTTGCCGATCGCCTTGATCAAAAGCGCAGCGACAACGGAGCTGTCAACACCGCCGGACAGAGCCAGCAGAACTTTCTTGTCCCCCACCTGTGCACGCACAGCTGCAACCTGTTCGTCAATAAATGCCTTCGCCAACTCGGGCGTAGTAATACGCTCCATGGTTTCGGGTCTCTTGTTCGGATCCATCTTTTTGTCCTCCTCGAAATAGTAAAATTATTTTAAACACTTGCTTGCGAGTATCATATCAGGCGTTGCCTGAAACACAGAAATATTATACCTATATTTTTTTCAACATGCAATAAGAAATTCATCTTTTTTATGGCTTATCATCTCTTCGATCAGCCTGCCAATCACCATGTTAATGACCTCCATATTTCTTTTGATATTCCCTCATCACATCCAGATACTCCATCCCTGCGATCACACCGTTCTCCAGTGCGTGGATAATGTCCTGCGCATCGACCACCGGAAATATTCTCAGGCCAAACTCCTGCTCGATCTCATGCCGTGCGGAGACAGTCGAATGTTCGCCCCGCTCCATTCGGTCCAACGACACAATCACATATGCAGGGAATTTTCCGGCGATCTGTCTGAGTTTATGCAGATTTTCCTTCAATGTATTGCCGGAGGTCAATGCATCCTGAATTAAGATCATCTCGTCCTTAGCATCAGGCTTTTTCCCGATAGAGCTGATGACTCCATAATTCATGTCTTGTCCATATTTCTGATACAGGACCATGCCCGTGGAGACCATCAGGGGAATATCCTTGTTCGTGCTGCCGACCAGCAGATTTCCCCGGATTCCGTGTTCGCTGATACAGCGCGCATAGAACTCTCCCAGCTTCGTAATCTGGGACGCTGACCGATAATCGCCGGTATTGATAAAATACGGAGACACTCTTTTGCTCTGAAGTTTGAATTCTCCGAAGCGAAGTACACCGTTGTCCGCCATAAAACGAATAAATCTCTCTTTGTAGCTGAGAGAATCCAATCGATAGTTGAACAATTCATCCATGGTTATCCCGAAATATCGGGCAATGATCGGAAGCAGGGCCACGTCCGGCGTGGATATCTGATTCTCCCATTTGCTGACAGACTGGGCCGAGACCGATAAGGCTTCCGCCAGTTGCTCCTGTGTCAGATGTTTATTCTTCCGTAAAGTGTGAATTTTTCGACCGATGGACTTCATAGTACGTCTCCTTCTGTTCTTCATTATAACGAGTTTATTGTATCGCGCCATACCGTAATTGTCTAGTTTTTTACAACCGCTGGTTGAGTTTTATATAGTCACAAAATAAAAGGGCTTTCGACCAGATAAGTTGAACGCCCTTTTTCAGAATCAGTTTCACTTCAGAGAAGATCAGTTCATGAACTCGCGATAAACACCCAATACATCTTCGGCAATCAGCACATGATGATAATCTTCAACCTCTGCTCTCGTCGTGGTTCCGGTCAACACCGCCACCTCCTGTTCATCTGTCCTTCCGGTGAGCATCGCATACGTCTCCTTCAGCGAATGGCCGAAATCAAAGATAACTGCTTTAAACATGCACTTCTCCTTTTCTGAATGGACAATTTTCAAGAAACAATGTATAATCATTCGTAACGATTGTGCCCTCTACAATACCGAATTCATCATACACGAAGGAGCCTTTCCATGTCAAATATTATTGAAATTGCCGACCTCTCTGCCCCCGAGCTGGACATCTACGCCCGCCTCTCCGAAAATCAGCTTCGCCACTACTACGAGCCAAGCGGTGGCCTGTTCATCGCCGAGAGCCCCAATGTGATTCTGCGCGCTCTGGATGCCGGCTATCAGCCCCTCTCCCTTCTACTGGAAAAGAAACATATCGACAATCAGGCTCGTGAGGTGATTACGCGTTGTGGCGATGTTCCTATCTACACCGCCGAATTTAATATTCTGACTCAGTTGACCGGTTTTCCACTGACCCGCGGTGTGCTATGCGCGATGTACCGTCGCAATTTGCCGAGTGTTGACGAGATATGCAGGAATTCTCGCCGAATTGTTATTCTGGAAAACGTGATGAATCCTACCAACGTGGGGGCGATCTTCCGCTCCGCCGCGGCTCTGAATATGGACGCGATCTTACTCACACCGGGTTGCAGCGATCCCCTGTACCGGCGGGCAAGCCGGGTGAGTATGGGAACCGTATTCCAGATTCCGTGGACGACTTTGGAACAGGAACATCTGCCTCGGGATTTCGGTTCCACAGCGGGGATGACCTTTTTGAAGGAGCTTGGATTTAAAACAGTGGCCATGGCTCTTCGAGATGATTCCTGCTCAATCGACGATCCCAAACTACACGCAGAGAAAAAACTGGCAATCATTCTGGGTTCCGAGGGTGATGGACTAGAGGCCACAACCATCGCCGACTGTGACTATACCGTAAAGATCCCCATGTCCCACGGAGTGGATTCGCTGAATGTGGCGGCGGCCAGTGCAGTGGCATTCTGGGAGTTGGGAAAGATATGAGAAAAAAGGACAGGTTGCATTTTCCTGCAATCTGTCCTCATCTTTTGCCTATTTTCACTTACTTCAGCTTATCTCCACACTTAGGGCAATAAATCAACTGAGAAGAAACAACACTCCTACATTTGGGGCAAACGCGCTCAGCAGACTCCTGCTCAGGAGCAACTTCCACCTCGCTGACTTCTTCCTGCTCACAGTCGCCATCGCAATCGCAGTCACAGTCACCATCGCAGCCACAGTCACAGTCATCATCGCAATCACCGTCATTACCGCAATTACAAGTCTTCTCCTGTCCGTTCTTCAGCTGTTCCAGCTTCTCCTTCACATCCTCAATCATCGCAAAGAACGGTGCCATACCTCCGTCCGGCTCGATACCGCTCTTCTCATAGATATACTCACCCAACTGGCGGTATGCCGCGCGAAGATTCTTCTCCTCCTGCGCAATCTGCAGACTGGTCTTCGCAGAATCGGTCACCTCTTTCGCCTTCTCACTGATCACCCTGCCGGTTGCAGCCAGCTTATCTGTCAACGTATCAAAAAAATCCTGATCAAAAATAGCCATATCAAATCCCCCTTTCGCTATTAACTTCATTATAAAAGAGTAAAAAAACATTGTCAAGCCGTGTTTCCGACACAGAACCTTAATTTTTCTTCAGATACTTTTTTACGTATCTTCCGGTGTGCGAGTCAGGATTCTCAGCCACTTCTTCCGGTGTTCCCGTCGCCACCACGGTGCCGCCACCATCTCCACCTTCAGGTCCCATGTCAATCAGATAATCAGCTGTCTTGATCACATCTAAATTGTGCTCAATCACCACCACCGTATTCCCGTTTCCGGCCAGACGGTTCAGAATGTCCACCAACTTGTGTACGTCAGCGAAATGCAATCCCGTAGTCGGTTCATCCAAAATATAAATCGTCTTTCCGGTATCCCGCTTGCTCAGCTCGGTTGCCAGTTTGATCCGCTGCGCCTCGCCGCCGGACAGAGTAGTGGAAGGCTGTCCAAGTTTGATATAAGAGAGTCCCACCTCGTAAAGGGTCTCGATTTTTCTGCGAATGGAAGGAACGTTCTCGAAGAAGGTCAACGCCTCTTCTACCGTCATATCCAGCACATCGGCAATGCTTTTTCCTTTATACTTCACATCCAGCGTCTCTCGGTTATATCGTTTTCCCTTACAAACCTCACACGGCACATAAATATCCGGAAGGAAGTGCATCTCAATCTTCAAAATACCATCACCGCTGCAAGCTTCACAGCGACCGCCCTTCACGTTGAAACTGAAACGTCCCTTCTGATAGCCTCTCGCCTTCGCCTCCGCCGTAGATGCAAACAGATCTCTAATCTGATCAAACACACCGGTATAGGTGGCCGGATTCGAACGCGGTGTGCGTCCGATGGGTGACTGATCAATCGCGATCACTTTGTCCAACTGCTCAATCCCATCGATATTCGTATGCTTTCCGGGTATCGTCCTCGCGCGGTTCAAATCGCGCGCCAATCGTTTATACAGAATCTCATTCACCAACGAACTTTTTCCGGAGCCGGACACACCGGTCACACAGGTGAATACTCCCAAAGGAATCTTCACATCGATGTTCTTCAGATTGTTCTCTGCGGCCCCTCTCACCGTCAGCCAACCGTTGGGAATTCTCCGCTCTCCCGGTACCGGAATCTTGATCCGTCCACTCAGGTAAGCGCCTGTGATAGACTCGGGGCAAGCCATAATATCTGCTGCAGTTCCTACCGCCACCACCTCTCCGCCGTGCTCTCCGGCCCGCGGACCGATATCCACAATATAATCTGCCGCCATCATGGTGTCCTCGTCGTGCTCCACCACGATTACACTGTTCCCCAAATCACGGAGACGACAAAGTGTACTCAGCAGTTTGTCATTATCTCTCTGATGGAGACCGATACTAGGCTCATCCAAAATATACGCCACGCCAACCAGTCCGGAGCCGATCTGCGTCGCCAGACGGATTCGCTGTGCTTCTCCTCCGGACAGAGATGCTGTCGCCCGGGCAAGGGAGAGATAATTCAATCCCACATCCATCAGGAAACGGATACGGGCACGTATCTCCTTCAATATCTGCCCGCCAATAGCCTCCTGCATCTTCGTCAATTCCATCGAACCCAGAAAATCACTGAGCTCCGCGATGGACATCTCGGTAATCTGGGCGATATTCTTCCCGCAAACCGTAACCGCCAATGAGGACGGTTTCAGTCGCTGACCATGACAAACACGGCAGGGTGTGATACTCATAAAGTTCTCATACTCTGCCTTCATCGACTCGGACATGGTCTCTCGGTAACGACGCTCCACATTCCGAAGCAATCCCTCGAAAGCAACATCATACACCCCCTGTCCGCGCTGGCTGCGATAGTGTACCTTCACTTCATGGCCACCGGTTCCGTGAATCAAAACATCCTGAACTTTCTGTGGATAGTCCTGAAACGGTGTACTCAAATCAAACTTGTATTCCTCACAGAGCGCATCCAGAATAGAGCGGGTAAAGCTCTTCTTCTCCGTGCAGGACTGCCATCCGGTCACTGCAATCGCGCCCTCCTCGATGGAAAGTCTGCGATCCGGAATGATCAAATCCATGTCAAATTCCATCTTATATCCCAGACCGGTACACTCCGGACAAGCACCAAACGGGTTGTTGAACGAAAAGCTGCGAGGCTCGATCTCATCCACGCTGATCCCACAGTCCGGGCATGCAAAGCTCTGACTAAAACGGATAGGCTCTCCGTCTACCACATCTACCAGAGCCAGGCCGTCCGCCAACTGCAGTACATTCTCCAGCGAATCAGTCAGTCGCTTCTCAATCCCCTCTCGGATCACCAGTCGGTCTACGATGATCTCAATATCATGCTTTTTATTCTTATCTAACTTTATCTCCTCGGACAAGTCGTACTGGCTGCCGTCCACGCGCACACGCACATAACCGCTTCGCTTCGCCTGTTCAAACAGTTTCGCATGCTCGCCCTTTCGTCCACGCACCACCGGTGCCAACAGTTGGATCCTGGTCCGCTCCGGAAGCTCCATCAGCGCATCCACCATCTGATCCACCGTCTGTTTCTTGATCTCACGGCCACAGCAGGGACAATGAGGCACACCAATACGGGCATACAGCAAACGAAAATAGTCATATATCTCTGTCACCGTACCTACGGTGGAGCGGGGATTGCGATTCGTCGACTTCTGATCAATGGAGATCGCAGGGGACAATCCCTCGATGCTTTCCACATCCGGTTTCTCCATCTGGCCAAGGAACATACGTGCGTAGGAAGACAGCGACTCCATATACCGCCTCTGTCCCTCCGCGTAAATCGTATCAAACGCAAGAGAGGACTTTCCCGAACCGCTTAGGCCGGTCAATACGACCAGCTTGTTTCGGGGAATGTCCACCGATAAGTCTTTCAGATTATGTTCGTTTGCTCTTCTGATCTTAATGTACTGCTGCTCAGCCATCGTAAACCTCGTTCCTTTCTGTGAAATTCCGCTCGTCCCGGAACCCTTCTGACAGTACCCATATTATACCCCATTACCTTAAATTTGTCCAGTCTTTTTATCGAATATTTGTTCGACTCCGTTTGGCCGGCTTCCTACTGTACAAACTGAATTTTTCGCTTGCATTTTTCCAATTTCCCCGATATAGTATAAGAAGAATTAATTACACTATTTCGTCTGACAAATAAAGGAGTTTTTATGCTGGACATTAATTTCGAATTATACAAAGTGTTCTATTATGTCGCGACTACCTTGAGCTTCTCTGAAGCCTCAAAGCGTTTATATATTTCCCAGTCTGCCGTCAGCCAGTCCATCAAATTACTGGAAAAGCGCCTGAATCAATCCCTTTTTGTTCGTAGCACAAAGAAGGTATCTTTGACCCCGGAGGGTGAAGTCCTGCTTCACCACATTGAGCCCGCAGTCAATCTGATTTTGCGCGGCGAGACTCAGCTTTTGGAGGCGAATTCTCTGGAGAGCGGACAGTTACGCATCGGTGCCAGCGACACCCTTTGCCGCTATTTTCTGGTGCCCTATTTGAACCGTTTCCATCACCTGTACCCGAATGTTCATCTAAAAGTGACGAACCGCTCTTCTCAGGCATGTTGTGAACTGTTAAAGCAGGGACAGGTGGAACTGATCATCACCAACTATCCCAATCCGCCGCTGTTTGGGATGTCCACCCTGACTCCCCTGAAGCCTTTTCGGGATGTCTTTCTGGCTAATCGAAAGTTTTTTTCCTGCCCGGAAGAGCCGATCTCTTTGTCTGAGCTGCACCGTTATCCTATCCTGATGCTGGATCGCAAGAGTGTTTCCGGCCAGTCCTTGATCCATCTGTTCCGCCAGAATCATCTGGAACTGATGCCGGAAATCGAGTTGAACAGCAACGACTTGCTGGTGGATTTGGCACGGATCGGTCTCGGCGTTGCCTATGTCCCCGAGTATTGTGCACCAAAGGACGACCCCAATCTGTACTTCATCCCGATCCGAGAGAAGATTCCGGAAAGAAAAATTGTGACCGCGTACAACGAAAACTCTCCACTGTCCGCGGCCGCAAAGCGTTTCTTAGATTTACTCAAAGAGGATACTCCCACTCCAGAACTTGACTAGGGACTCCTGAAAGCCGTCTTCTCTAACGGTCACAAAATGATTCCACTCTCTCGGGAATAGACGCTGATAGTCATTCCGCAGAAAACGGTCATCCAACAAAACGATTACTCCACGGTCCTTCTCCGTCCGGATCACTCTTCCGGCCGCTTGAAGGACCTTATTCATTCCCGGGTACTGGTAAGCGTAGGCAAAGCCCTCACCCATGTCCTCATCAAAATACTGTTTCAGTATCTCCCGTTCATTGCAGACCTGCGGCAGTCCGGTGCCGACTACTACCACACCGATAAGCCGGTCGCCGGTCAGATCAATCCCTTCCGAAAATATTCCGCCCATGACGCAGAGACCCAGCAGGGAATGTTCTCTCTCCTCCGCAAACTTCTCCAGAAATTCCTCTTTCTCCCGCTCGTTCATGCCGGGAGTCTGGAAAAGAATCTCAATCTCCTCTATGTGCTCCAACACTCTATACACCTCATCCAGATACCGATAGGACGGAAAGAACACCAGGTAATTACCCTGTTTTGCCTCTATCATTTTGCGGATATACCCGCCAATCCGCTCGAACTCGTTTTGGGTTCGTCGAGTATACCGGCTGGTGACATCCCTACCGATGACGAGCAGGCGATTTTCTTCCGCAAACGGCGAATCCAAATAAACCGTGTAATCTTCCTTCCGGTTGCTTAACAGTGTTCGATAATACTGAATCGGCAAAAGTGTCGCCGAGAAAAAGATCGTCGCTGCCGCCTTTTGAAGACACTCTTCCAGATTGTTCACCGGGTTCACGCAAAACAATTTCAGCCTGAACCGATCCCCCTGATGTTCCGTATATATCCGATAGCAATCATCCAGCCGTGTATACATATTCATGAAATGGCGTAGATTCAAATACAGTTCTCCAAGCGGTTCCTGACCGGGGAAATGCGGGTTTTCCTCCTCGAAATCTTCGATGGCTCCCAGTGCGCCCTCAACCGCCATGGCCAGATGATCCACGCTCTCCACCAATTTCCAGTCTTCGCACTCGCGCTTCAATTCCAGCAATAGTTTATTACAGCGGGACAGCTTACTCTCCAGTTTCTTGCTGTAAGGCTTCACCAACCGCATCACCGCAAGAAAATCCTCTTTATAAAGTTCTGCCGAATACATCTCTCTGGCGCGCTCCACCAGATTGTGTGCCTCGTCGATCAGAAAAATATGATTCAGTTTGATCCCCTCACCAAAGTCCCGCTTTAACTGAACATTCGGATCAAAGGCATAATTATAATCGCAAATGATTCCATCCACCCAGTCACTGATGTCCAAATCGAACTCATGAGGACAGACCTGATAGGTCTCCGCAAATTCCAATACGTCCTCCCGTGTGATTCGTTCCTTTTTCTGAATCAGATCAAACACCGCCTCATTCACACGGTCGAAATGGCCCTTGGCCCTCGGACAATGATCCGGATTGCACTCGCATTTCTCCATAGGACACAGTTTTTCTTTCGCCGTCAGCGTGACTGTCGAGAAAAACAGACCGCGATCCTGCAAAATTCGGAAGGCATCCTCGGCCGCAGTCCTGGTGATGGTTTTCGCTGTCAGATAGAAAATTCGCTCGCCCTTGCCCTCTCCCATGGCCTTCACCGCCGGGTAGATTACAGACATGGTCTTTCCGATGCCGGTGGGCGCCTGGACAAACAAGCGGTTCTTCGCCTCGATGGTTCGATAGACACTGGCTGCCAACTTCTTCTGACCGGGGCGATATGCAAACGGAAACTCCGCATCTACGATGGTCTGATTTCGCTTCATACGATGATGGTACAAGAAATTCGCCCACTTTCCGTAGGCTTTGATTACCCCGTCAAACCAGGCAGCCAGCTCCTCCATCGCAAACTGCTCATGAAAATAGCGGATATCCTCCGTTTCAAGCGTAGCATAGGTCATCCTAATAGAAATCGTCTCCAATTCCTTCTGCGTTCCGTAAAGGTACGCGTAGCACATCGCCTGGGCGCGATGAACCGGAACCGGTGCTTCCAGCCGGCCCACATCCGCATATATACCCTTGATCTCGTCAATGGTCACACCTTCAATATTGGTAATGATCCCGTCAGCTCTGCCTTCCAGGCAGATCACCACATCGCCTACCGGAAACTCATCCCTCAGCATAACCTCGGATGCATAGCTTCCATCCATGCTCTTCTGAATCTTCCGGTGCAGACGGGCTCCGGCCTGCATGGCTTCCACATCGCGTCCACCGCCACGGCGATTGTCGATGTCTCCACTCCTTAAGATAAATTCTACCAGGTGACGGACCGAAATCCGCACCTGGTTATCATTCATTTGTACCATATTTCGTACCTGCTGATTTATTCCTCAGTTCAACTCGTGCCATTCGCCTGTGAACTTGACCATGGCTGAACTGTTCACACCAAATCAAACACCTCGGTCTTTACCCCGATGGCATCCACGTCCAGTTCCTCAAAACGTCCCTGATCCGCCAATTTCGCCCACTCGGGATTGATCGGCAATTTCATCAGCACGCCAAGTCCCAGCTCTGCCGCAATCTCATCCAATCTGCTCTCTCCGAAAGGATACAGCTTCTTTCCGCAGTCAGGGCATTCCATGTAGCTGTAGTTCTCCACCAGGCCGTAGATCGGCACACTCATCTTCACGATCATGTTCACTGACTTCGTCACGATCATCTTTACCAGATCCTGAGGTGTCGTCACGATCACCGCTCCATCCACCGGAATAGACTGATAAACTGTCAGCGGAACATCTCCGGTTCCCGGAGGCATATCGATCACCAGATAATCCAGCTCTCCCCAATGCACGTTCTCCCAGAACTGCTTGATCATCTTTCCGAGAATCGGGCCTCTCCAGATAACCGGATTCGTCTCATCGGACAACATGAAGTTTACAGACATCATCTTGATGCCACCGGCAGTCACCGGGGGAACCAGATTCTGATCCGCATCCATCATCAGGCCATCCTTCACGCCGAACATTTTCGGAATAGATGGGCCGGTCAGGTCCGCATCCAAAATACCTACTTTAAACCCTTTTTTCGCCAGTGCCACCGCGAACATGCCGGATACGAAAGATTTTCCGACGCCGCCTTTGCCGCTGGACACCGCAATCACATGTTTAATATCGTTATTTGCACTTGCCATTATCGTAAACTCTCCAATCTGCCGCACTTTTGCGGAAAATTCTCTGCTCAGCCGGAAACATCCGGTCGAACACACTGTCTATTACTATACACCGACCGATTCATTTTCGCAAGTCCTGCGCCCGTAATTTTGCAAAAAGATGCTCGTTACTTTCCTCAGCCAATCCCATCCACCCTATCGGCCAGCCGCCGCGCCGCCTTCGCCGCACGCTCCAAGTAGGCATCCGGTGTCATCTCCCGGTACATCTGGGTTTTGGCGTGATTTACCTCCAGCATCATCGTTCCGCCAAACCCGGAGTTACGAATGCGCTGCGCCACACGTGCAAAATCAATCCCGCCGTCAAAGGGCAGCATATGCTTGTCTTCATTGAACACGCCGTAATTATCATGGATGTGGAGAAGAATTAACCGGTCACCGAACAACGGCATATACTCTCTTCCCGGCGTAAAGCAACTCTCATGGCCGCAATCTTGGAAATATAAATTTCATCGCTCAATTGTTGATACCCGGCCTTATTGATACCGATTTTTCGCAGTTTTCTCTCCAATCGTAGCGCAGCCGACGACAATCCTCGCCGGCTGCGTTATTTGCATTATTTCTCCTATCTGAGTTCAATCCACCGGATGATAATCACAGGTCGCCTTCACTGCCTGCAGCCATCCCGCATACAGCTTTTCTCTCTTTGTCTGCTCCATCGCCGGCTCAAAGGTGCGATCGATCTGATAATTTTTCACCACATCGTTTTTGTCCTTCCAATAGCCTACCGCCAGACCTGCCAGATAAGCCGCTCCCAATGCGGTGGTCTCATTGACCACGGGACGCTCCACCGGCACACCCAAAATATCGCTCTGGAACTGCATCAGCAGATTATTCTTCACAGCTCCGCCGTCCACTTTCAGTTTCTGCAGTTTGATCCCGCTATCCTTCATCATGGACAGGATGATGTCCTTGCTCTGATACGCTAAAGACTCCAGCGTCGCACGGACAAAGTGAGCGTTCGTCACACCACGGGTCAGTCCAAACACAGCACCACGGGCCTTATCATCCCAATAAGGCGCGCCCAATCCAACGAAAGCGGGCACCACATACACGCCGTTGCTGTCCGGCACGGTCTCGGCGATGTCCTCACTCTCAGGTGCGGTCTTCACCATCTGCATACCGTCGCGCAGCCACTGGATCGCACTTCCCGCTACAAAGATACTTCCCTCGAGGGCATACTCCACTTTTCCGTCCAGTCCCCAGGCGATGGTGGTAACCATGCCGTGCTTGGACTCAACGGGCTTCTCACCGGTATTCATCAACATGAAGCAGCCGGTTCCGTAGGTATTCTTCGCCATGCCGGGCTCGAAACAAGCTTGGCCAAACAATGCCGCCTGCTGATCTCCGGCCACACCGGCGATCGGTACTCGCTGACCCATAAAATGATAAGGCGCAGTATATCCGTAAATGCAGGAGGAAGGTCTTACCTCGGGAAGCATCGTTCTCGGTACATCCAGCATCCGAAGCAGTTCCTCGTCCCAGCAAAGATCATAAATATTGTACATCAAGGTACGGGATGCGTTGGAATAATCCGTCACATGCACAGTACCGCCGGAAAGCTTCCAGATCAGCCAGGTATCAATCGTTCCGAAAATCAGCTCCCCGTTCTCTGCGCGCTCTCTCGCTCCAGGCACATTGTCCAAGATCCATTTCACCTTCGTGCCGGAGAAATAAGGGTCGATCAACAGACCGGTC
>JAFQDI010000091.1 GCA_017416055.1 Lachnospiraceae bacterium | reverse complement strand
GGCTATCAATGGACATGTTCACCGCACCTCTGGCCAGCGATCCACTGATCACACCCTGCAGGGCATTCGTCACGTCGCTTGTCTTCAACGCATAAGCCACCGGATCACTAATGGTATATTTGACGGACGCGCCAACTACTGCGATATTCTGATCGCCTGTAATGATGTATCCGTTATCTCGAACATTACTGCTCATAAATCCTTCGGTATAATGGGTGTTTACCGTCATTTCGAAGACCTTTCCGGTCTCCACTGTGATTACCTCGTCGATGATATATGGGAACGCAAACAACAGTCCCGGCTCATGAATCTGCTCCTCTCGTGTGTCTCCCACCAGCTTGCCGAAGCGAAGAACGATCGCCACCTGACCGGCCTGCACAGTCCGGATACCGGAACACATAATTCCGATCACAACCACCGCCACGATCACACCGAATGCCTTGGAGAGTGCCCTCATTATATCCGCAAACAGTGAATTTTTCTCTGTCATCGTGTCACTCCTTATCCTGTCCGACCAATGCCCACAGCGCATCGGTCACTTCCTCGCGTTCCTCTGCCGGCAGTTCAGATATTGCCGCAGCCAAATCGGTACCGGCGGCATCCGCCTTGCCAAGCAGTTCATCGTATTTCGTCAGAATGTTGAACGGATACTCGTCAAGACGAATGATCAGCGTCGTGTTTTCATTCACGGAACCGATCAAAGTATCCAGCTGACGAAGGAACTGATAAAGTTCAAGGTTTGCGGCCTGAGCCTCCGCGTAGATCTTTGCAACCTCGGTTTCCGTCTTCGCTTTGATCGCTGCCGCATCCGTCACCCCCTGAGCGATAATCTTTGCGGACTCTGCATCGGCTTCCGCCATAATCTTCTCTGAATCGCGCTTTGCCTCCGCCAAAATCGTCTCAATATCTTTCTGTCTGTCCGCCTCCATCTGTGCGAACACACTCTGCAGGTTGATATCCGGCAGGGAAAGCTGTATGATGCTCACCTCGTCCACCTTGATTCCGTAAGTCTTCTCACACTTTACGCTGACCTGCTCATAAATTTTCTCCTGGATCTCATCCAGTTTGATCTTCTTTTCGTCCAAGGAAACCAGCTCAGTCAGTGCATAATTTCCCAGCACACCATTGGTCGCATCGGTCACCAGATCGCGGATGTACTGCTGTGCAACCTCTCCGGTGCGGACACTGTTGTAATAAGTGAGTGGATTGTCAATCTCCCATACCACGTAGGAGCGCATGATAATGTTTCGCTTATCCTGCGTCAGCGTCTCCAGAAAGCTGGACTCTAAGTACTGCTGACGTCCGTCATACTTCGTCACGTCCTCGAACGGCCAGGGAAGACGAAGGTAGAGACCGGCTTTAGTGACTTCTGCACGGGGCGCACCGAAGCGCGTGATCACCGCGCACTCTCCCTCTTTTACTTCAACGGTAAAGCCAAAGAATACCAGCACGATGACCAGGATCAATCCTACCAGCCATTTAATGATTCCATTTTTTTTCATACGTTTTCTCCCCGATCTATTTACTGTTGCCGCCATTTACGATGATATAGTTTCCGCCGAAAAACAGCGACTCCGCGTCGATATCTGAGCCAAGCAGATAGAGTTTCGAATCCTTCAGCGACTCTTTAAGTGCATTCAGATATTTGTAATAGCGGTAAGCGTTACTGTAGCTGTTGTCCGCCGCCACCGCCGCCATAAATTCCGTCACTTCCGCCTTCGCATCCGCGACATTGCTGTAATGCAACTCCCACGCGTACTGCACATCCACATTATATCTGCTCTGCGCATTCGCGATGGTCTCTGCGGCGGTCGCTTCCGCCTCCAAAATCATCTCCTGTGCCTGAATCTCCGCGGTGACTAACTGTTGATATACCGTGGCCACATCCACCGGTGGATGGATGTTTTCTACGATCACCTGGACAACAGAAAGGCCGATGCCCTCTTTCTCCAGTTCTGTATTCAGCGAATCATGAAGTTCATTGGACAGCTGTGCACGATCCTGGGAGAGAAGTTCATTCAGATCAGTGGAAATGATCCGGTTGGTGATCAGTTCATACGCCTCCGCACTGAGGATCTTTGCCGGATCTGCGGATACCGTCACATACTCCCAAAGATCATCAATCACATATTTTAATCGGAGATTGACGGAAACCAGTTCGTTTCCCTCTCCCAACAACAGACGATACTCATTGTTTCCGTGTGCTTCCGTCCACAGATTGTCCTGTTGACGGTCGGAATCATAGCCGATGACTATCTCCCGCACACTTCCCACATCATAAATTTCTGTCTTATCAAACGGCCAGGGCAATGTCAAGTGGAGTCCCGGCTTTAGCAGTCCGCTCTCACTCAATCGTCCGAACCGATAACGGACACCCATCTCATTGGCGTTCACCTGAACCAGACCCGTCGCCAGCCAGAACACCAAAAGTGCACCGAACACCGTGTAGGGAAGTGCCTTCTGAATGTAATGCAGACTCCACAGCGAGCGGAAGGTGATTCCGGTATTTGCCTCCAAATGTGTCAGAATCTGCATATCATCGTCCTCATCCCTGCCTGCAAACGGCATCGGAATGGAAAGTCTCGGATACAAAGGTAATTCCCTGCGGATCAGACGGCTGATCAGGCTGATCACGTAAAATACACTGACGTAGATCCATACCGCCGTGAATCCGTAACTGAGCGGTCTTTGCGCATCCCACACACCGACGATCCGCAGCACCACGATCAACGCACAGATCATGGAACAGAACCGCACGATCTTGAATGCGATCCGCAAATTATGTAATGTGGCACGGATCAGTCTGTCCTCATCCGTTTCACCGAGTTTCTTCTCCGTCCACAGAGACCATTTGTCCAGAACGATACAGACAAACATCACGAGAAGCATCAGTGCCATCACACCGTATCCGACCTGAACCGTCTCCATGTAATAATACCGGAATGCCAGGTAGAACCGGTAGTGCGCGGCTGTGAATACTGCCGCGAGCCCGAGAAGTTCGATGAATCCGGCCTTTCGGCAGACGAATCCGACCACTGCCTCTCCGGCTTTTTTCCAAAAGCTTCCTGCCGTCTTCTTCCGTATACCTCTGCGTTTTTTCTTTCCCGCAGGGACATCCTCCGATTCGAGCCCCTTCACCACATCACTGTCTACTTCCGGTACAACCGGTCTGTTCAGATACCACCGATGCAGCCATCCGCCGATCGCCAGTACGATTGCCGACACGCCCAGCAACAGGATGATCTGTGACAGAAGGAAGAGCGGCATGAATTGCTGCCTTCCAAACAGCGTCTCAAGTCCGATCTCCAATCCCAACAGCCAGATCATTCCCACAATCACCGGAAACAATTTGCTCTTTCGATTCATTCCAAACCTCCGTCAATTCCATTTCTGTTCATCCAGTGCCGCACAGCCAGTTCATCAGAAAGATAGGGTTCATATCCGCCTCCCACCCGCTGCGTCACCTCGGCACCTTTTCCGCCCAATATCACCACATCGCCTGCCCGGGCATGGTCAAGTGCCGTGTACACCGCCTGCTCCCGGTCAGGAATGATCTTACACTCCTTGTGAAGATACTTCTGTATCTCCCAGCAGATATCCTCCACCGACTCATATCCGGGATCATCTGCCGTCAGATATATCTCGTCCGCATATTTGTCCGCCAGCATACCCAGATCCCTGCGGCGCACCAGCGACCTCTCACCGGGGCAGCCAAACACCGTATGCACCCGTTTTGGCTTAAAGGTCTCATACACTGCCTCATAGAGTTTTAAAAAACTCAGATGATTGTGCGCGTAATCCACCACCACATGGAAATTCTTCACCGGGATCACCAGCATACGCCCCGGAATAAAGATCTTTTTGATCGCCCCGGCCACTGTTCCAACCGAAACACCGGACTCCAGTGCCACGATGATCGCCGCCGCCAGGTTGTCCACGTTGAACGCACCGATCAGGTTGGTCGTAAAGGTGTACCACAGTCCCCGGTAACACAGTTCAAACGACATTCCCTTACTGTCTGCCGTCACATTCCGAAGCTGAACGTCGCAGTCCTCATCGTATCCGAACTCAATAATCTTCGCACCGCCGCGCCGCGCCATCTCTCTTGCCAGGTTAAGATGTTCGGTGTGATGATTGACCACCGCCACGTTGCAGAGACTTAAAAACGAGGTTTTGCACTCTACATAATCTTCCAGCGTCGGATGCTCATTGCCCCCGATATGGTCCTCGCCCACATTGAGAAAAATTCCGTAATCAAACTCCACGCCGTACACACGGCTCATCTTCATCGCCTGAGAGGAAACCTCCATCACTGCCCGGTGGCAGCCTGCATCACGGCTCTCCGCAAAATAGCCCTGTAACTCAATGGGCTCCGGTGTGGTCAAATGAGTGTCGTACCGATTCTGCACCGTGTCCACCCGTCCGGTGGAAAACAACGCCGTCCGATGCGGTTCTGCCGCGTCATAGATCTGCTTCAGAATATTCGCCGCGGTGGTCTTTCCTTTTGTTCCGGTGATGCCCACCACGGTCAGTTCCCGCGCGGGGTATCCGTAAAACTCCTGCGCCGCCAGTGAGGAGGCCTTTCGCACATTCTTCACCTGAATACAGGGCAGATCAACATCCTCATAGACGGTCTCGCTCAGATAAGCCACTGCGCCCTTCTCTATTGCGGACATCAGATATTCCGGTTTAAACCCCAGTCCCTTACAGACAAACAGTGTTCCCGGTTTCACCTGACGGGAGTCCGCGGTAATGTATTTGATTTTATCGGCCAACCGCTCCGGTAATTTATCATGAATCATGCTTTATCCTCCGAATAAATTTTCGTCAGAATATTGTTCATGTTTCATTATACCCTGTTTTTCATGTTCACTCAAGGTATTTTCTGTGATTTGAGAAAAAATTCACAGATTGTATATTGATATACAGCAAAAGGAGAGGCACTATTTGACCACCTCTCCCATCCTGTTTTCTCTGCACTCTGTATACGATTCCATGATGCGTCTCGATAACCGCATCAATTTCGTGTAAAAGCCGACCTGTTCTGTAACAATTCTCCTTGCAAGACGATACCGTTTATGCTATTTTAAATCTATCGGCGCTTCCTCTGCGGATTTCCTTTCCCGCACAAATCCTGTCGCGCCACGGAGGTTTTATGATCAGAAAAGCATCTGAATGTACCGTTACGGTCAATCAGCAGTTAAAAGACGGACCCGGCTCCGTTCAGTTTACGAATTTTATCGGCGGGCCTGCAGAGTTGCAGGATAAAGGCCGCCTGTTCAGTCTGGTGACCTTGAATCCCGGTTGTGGCATCGGTTATCACAGCCACGAGACCGATTTCGAACTCTACTATATCACAAAGGGCACTCTCGCCTACAACGACAACGGCTTAGAAACTACCGTATCTGCCGGCGATGTGACGATCTGCCCGCCCGGTGAAGGCCACTCCATCACTAACGAGAGCGATGAGGTGTGCGAGTTTGTTGCGCTGATTTTGTATGCGTAAAGAGCTCTGTCTTTTTTCTCAGTTCACCACATACTGATGCATTTTCGGGCTGTTTTCCGTCAGCGGGAGAAAGATATATCCGTTCTCTAATCCCCAGATAATGACTTCCTCTGCGGTTTCTGCAACAGAGATACAAGTGTCATGCTGAAGAACGATCGCCGTTTTCTTGCTCTGAATGCCTTCGATGATGTTCGCTACCAGAATATCCTTGTTCGTCTCGCCGGAACCGTCTCCACTGCCCCCGGGAAAACGCATCAGTTTTGTGCGCATACCGGTATACTGATAGACCATATCATCAATCTTCGCCATGTTAGTCAAAAACTTCCAATCGCTGCCGTAAACTTCTTCATACCAGTGTACACTGCAATGCAAACCGATGGCATGTCCGCGCTCTGCGATCATGGCAATCCAATGGTCGTAAAGTGGTGCATCTCCGGTTACGAAGAAGGTCGCTGTGATTCCGTACTTGTCCAGCACATCTAAAAGCGCCGGTGTATATTCCCAAGGGCCGTCATCAAAGGTAAGGTAAATGATGTTCTGCCCCTGGGCGAGCGCTTCTTGTTCCTTGCGCTTCCACTCCTCCCAGCGTGCGGCCTGCTCCGGATCAAGAGTCGATTCATCCCTTGACGCCAGAGTAGGTGCCTCCGTCATTTCTTCCGTAGTGCTCTCTTCTGTAACCACATCCTCTGTTGTGATCTCTTCTGTTGATGTTTCCTCTGTTGATATTTCCTCTGTTGATATTTCCTCTGTTGATATTTCCTCTGTTGATATTTCCTCTGTTGATATTTCCTCTGTTGATATTTCTTCTGTTGATATTTCTTCTGTTGATATTTCTTCCGGTTTTTCAGTTTCCTCGCCGATTGTTTCATCTGCTGTGCTGCCTCCCGCACCCGTCAACGTCTCCCCGGTTGAATCTTCCCGAACCATTTCAGTCGACTCATGCTCCTTAGAAGAAGACTCCGCAATCGTCTGCTTGACACAAACTTGAAAAACCAGCAGACAGGTAATCAACATCACTGCCACACCGCCGTTCAGAATCCGAAATCTGAACCTTATCTTATTCTGTTCCGTCTCTTGCATCACGCTCTTTCCCCCTGTCTTCCTGCCCGGCATCCCACGCTGTGCAATATGTTTATCATAACACATTTTAGTGAAAAGAAAAGTACTTTTCTATTTGTTCAAATCCAGTTTCAACTCCAATCCATATATCTGTACCACCTCCACCAAGTCCGAATGGTAAATATCATCGCATGTCACTAATCTTCCACCGTCCGAATCCAAGTCATATCCAAACTGATTCCACGCATACCAAATCAGATATGAGCAGTGTGCGCCAAACATCGCCTCATCAATCTGAGGTGCTTTTTCCCCGATC
>JAFQDI010000090.1 GCA_017416055.1 Lachnospiraceae bacterium | reverse complement strand
GCGAGCTGAAAGCCGCTGGCGCAGACGAAGTGATCTTCGAATATGAACACGGCGACGCCGGCGACGCCAAGGTCAAGAAAAACCTCTATATGCTCTTGGAAATGGCTGCAAGTGGGGACACGATCATCACGATGGAAGTCAGCCGTCTGAGCCGCAGCACCCAGCAGCTGTGCGAGATACTGGATATCGTGAAGAACAAGCACCTTCGGCTGGTGATCGTGGGGAGCATCACGGTGGATTGCCGGAAGGGGAAGATCGATCCCATGAGCCAGGCATTCATCCAGATGAGTGGCGTCTTTGCGGAGCTGGAACTGTCCATGATCCGCGATAGAGTCCGCAGCGGAATGGAGAACGCAAAGGCCAAGGGCAAGAAGGTTGGCAGACCGCAAACCACGAAGGACAACATTCCGCCGATCTTCTATAAGCACTATCCGGCGTTCGTTGCAGGGACACTCAATATATCGGAGTTTGCGAGGCTGTGTGGCATGTCCCGGCCTACTATATACAAATACCTTCGGCTGCTGAAATGACAGCAGCCTTTTTTTATGCGTTTATCCGCATTTCTATTGATATCTGCATATTTTCGTGATAAAATAATGCAGAAAGACTCTTCGGAGGTGCAATATGCGAGAATTTAATTTCAAAACAGCAGCTTCCAAACTGCTGACAAACGATATTGTCAATATGCTGGGCTTCATCCATGAATATAAAGGGCAGCAGAACCTCTTTATTGAAGCCAAAGCAGACGTTCTTTCTCATCTGTTGGAGATTGCGAAAATCCAGTCCACGGAGGCGTCCAACCGCATTGAAGGCATTTATACGTCTGACGAGCGCATTCAAGCTCTGGTGAAAGAGAAGTCCGAACCGCGAAACCGCAATGAGAATGAAATTGCCGGTTATCGCGATGTCCTGGCTACGATCCACGAGAATTATGACTATATTCCACCTCGCGGAGGAGTAATCCTTCAGTTGCATCGTGACTTGTACCAGTACAGCGGATTTGGCATTGGCGGTCACTTTAAGAATACAGACAACGTGATCGAAGAAGAACTGCAAGACGGAACGAAGCGCGTACGCTTCCGTCCGGCAAGCGCATTTGAAACACCAGAGTTGATCGACAATCTCTGCAATCAGTTTTTGCGTGAGGTTGATCGTGGCGAGATTGATCCGCTGCTGTTGATTCCGATGTTCGTTCTGGATTTCCTCTGCATCCATCCCTTCAACGATGGTAACGGGCGTATGAGTCGCTTGCTGACTCTCCTGCTGCTCTATCGTGCTGGATATATTGTAGGTAAGTACATCAGTATTGAAATGCTGATTGAAAAGACGAAAGATACTTATTACGATGCGTTGAAAGCAAGTTCCACCGGTTGGCATGATGGTGAGAACGATTATATGCCCTTTGTTGCTTACACTCTTGGAATCATCAAGAATGCGTATAAAACGTTCTCTGATCGTGTAGAGCATTTGACAACGAAGGGTATTTCAAAACCCGAACGTGTGCGTCAATTTATTGAAAGTAAATTGGGCAAGGTGACAAAGAAGGATATCTTAGATGCTTGTCCCGATATCAGTGCCACAACTATTGAAAAGACTCTTGGTGAACTGGTGAAGGATGGCACTATCATCAAAGTCGGCAGTGGGCGTGGAACCGGATATGTATATAACCGGTAAAGGAGGTATGACTGTAATGAGTACAAAGCAGCACTTTGGTGGAGCTTGGACGGTGGAAAAGCTCGGTATTCTCTCGGATTACCTGAACGCGTATGCAACTGCGCTCAAAAACAAGTCCTTCAAGCTACTTTATATTGATGCTTTTGCAGGAACAGGTCGAATTCGCATTGGTGATGAAGAAAAATATGAAGAAATTGATGGCTCCGCGAAATTGGCATTGATGGCCCGCGAACACTTCTCAGAATACATTTTTATTGAGAAGAAGCGTACATTTGCTGCTGAATTGAGGGCAAGAGTTGACAGCGAATTCCCTGAACTAAAAGATCGTGTGACGATTTACCGCGAAGACTGCAATGATGTGCTTACGAAATTGTGTGCGAATGAGGATTGGCGAACAACTCGTGCGGTAGTTTTTCTTGATCCTTACGCATCAGAAGTCAAGTGGGAAACGCTTAAAGCTCTTGCAGCAACACAGGCAATAGACGTTTGGTATCTGTTTCCGTTCAGCACTGCTACTCGTATGATGAAAAAGAGGGGCGAAATTGATCCGACATGGCGTGCGAAGCTGGATTCCATCTTTGGTGATAATAGTTGGGAAACTGATCTGTACCACGAAGATAACCAGATTAGTATGTTCGACGATGAACCTGCGATGGTTCGCGACAACGATTCTCAGGCGTTGAAAGCGTATATTGAAAAACGCCTCAGATCTGTATTTCCGCGTGTTTCTGACCATTCGCGAATTCTATATAACTCCCGAAGAAGTCCCTTCTTCCTGTTCTGTTTTGCGGTATCAAGCAAAAGTGAAGCCGCACAGAATCTTGCGTTGAAGATAGCAGATCATATTCTCAAAAAACAAATAAGTGGGACGTGACGCACAATGATTCGTAAATCATTGATCTATAAAACCGGTGTGGAGTATGGCGATTATACACTAAACCATGTTCAAGGCTGTTCGCATGGCTGCAAATATCCCTGCTATGCATTCATGATGGCTAAACGATTCGGCAAAGTAAAAACTTACGAAGAATGGACATGCCCGCAAATCGTGGAAAACACCATGGAGCTTCTGGATAAGGAACTTCCGCGATTCAGAGGGAAAATCAAAACCCTGCATT
>JAFQDI010000089.1 GCA_017416055.1 Lachnospiraceae bacterium | reverse complement strand
GTGGGTATATCATTCCCGATTATATACAGCAGCAGAGTTTGTTTGTGGATACGATAATCTGGAGCTGGTACAGTTGAATTCTTTTGGCTGTGGTCTGGATGCGATCACCACCGATGAGGTGCGTGATCTGTTGGAAAAACGCGGCAAATTATATACGCAGATCAAGATTGATGAGATCACCAATCTCGGCGCAGTGAAGATTCGTCTGCGGAGTTTGATCGGTGCACTGGAGGAAAGGGGGAAGAGCTGATGGCGGACTATGCGATTTACACGGAAGAGATGAAACAGGCTCAGTATACCATCCTCGTTCCCAATATGCTTCCCATGCACTTCCAGATGATGGAGCCGATTGCGAAACAGTTTGGGTATAATCTGAAGATTATGGACAACTACGGAAAGCATCTGTCGGAGATCGGACTGAAATACGTCCACAATGACACCTGCTATCCTGCGATGTTGGTCATCGGCCAACTGATCGATGCGGTGACCAGCGGAAAATATGACCCTCACAAAGTGGCACTGTTGATGACGCAGACGGGAGGGGGATGCCGAGCCTCCAATTACATCTTTCTCCTTCGCAAGGCACTGAAGAAGGCGGGCTACGGATACATTCCGGTAATTTCCTTCAATGTGGCCGGAATGGAAAAGGAGTCTGCATTCAAAGTCACGGTGCCGCTGGCAGTGCGTCTGATTCAGGCAGTGCTTTACGGAGATATGCTGATGCAGCTACGCAATCAGTGCCGTCCTTATGAATTGAATCCGGGAGATACGGATAGGATGGCGCAGGCTTGGGCAGATCGTTTGACGAAGGAGATGGAAGAGGGGAAACTGGTGAGAAGTTTTCTTGGCGTGCGAAAGAATTATCGACGTATGGTGTGTGATTTTGCTTCCGTCCCCATGGATCGGACGAAACCGAAAGTGAAGGTCGGCGTTGTCGGCGAGATCTTCGTGAAATTCTCACCGTTAGGCAACAATCATCTTGATGATTTTCTGGTTTCTGAGGGTGCGGAAGTAATTATGCCCGGATTCCTTGATTTTTGTCTGTATACGGCGTATAATTCGATCCAGGATTATAAACTCTACGGCAGAGGGAAAAAGACAGTCTGGATTTACCGCCTTGCTTACCAATATTTTCTGAAAAAGCGCAGAGAGATCAACCGTGTCATCGCACAGGAAGGCACGTTCCGTCCTTCGGTGGACTTTGAACATTCAAGAAAAAAAGCGTCAGAGTATATCGGGCTCGGGGTGAAAATGGGTGAAGGGTGGTTACTCACCGCGGAGATGCTTGAACTGGCGGAGGATGGTGCGCAGGGAATTGTGTGTGCACAGCCCTTTGGCTGTCTGCCCAACCACATTGTGGGAAAAGGGATGATGAAATCAGTCAAGGAAGGCAATCCGGATGTGAATATCGTGGCGATCGATTACGATGCCGGCGCGACACAGATCAACCAGGAGAACCGCATCAAAATGATGCTTGCCAATGCCAAAGAGGTTCTGGAGAGACAGCATGAAACCGAACACAAATAAAACGAATGTGATGCGCCTTTTAGATCAGGCACACATTCCTTACGAGACAATCACTTATGAATACGACGAAAATAACCTGAGCGGACTGCTTGCCGCCGAGAAATGTGGCTTGGATCCCGACACAATGTTTAAAACATTGGTGACAAGAGGAGAAAAACGTGGTATTATAGTGTTCTGTATACCGGTGAATGAGGAACTGGATCTGAAAAAGTGTGCCGCCGCGGCGGGAGATAAGCGGATTGAGATGACTCAGATGAAGGAGCTTTTGGGGCTCACCGGCTACATCCGTGGCGGATGCTCACCCATCGGTATGAAGAAGAATTATCCGGTATACATCGAAGAGACTGCGCTTTTATTTGAGAAAATTGCGGTCAGCGCAGGCGCGCGTGGAGTTCAGGTGAGACTTAGGCCTGAAGATTTGATCAGCTATACGAATGCGATCGCCTGTGAGATCGTCAAGTGAGGAGTTTTTTATGAACAAAGAGATGGTATATTATAGTACGAGGGGCGGTCACGGACCGGTAAAGCCCTCGGAGGCAGTGCTTAGCGGACTGGCTCGTGACGGAGGGTTGTTTGTGCCCGCGTGGATTCCCGGCTTCGAGAATACGATCGAAGAGATGTGTGAGATGGACTATCGGGAATTGGCTTACAGTGTGATGAAGCTGTATTTCACCGATTATACGGAAGAAGAGCTGAAGGCGTGCATCGCCGGAGCTTACGATGAGAAATTCGATACGGAAGGGATTGTTCCCTTAGCAAAGGTGGGTGAGGAGTATTTCCTCGAACTGTTTCACGGACCCACGATCGCGTTTAAGGATATGGCGCTTTCCATTCTGCCCTATCTGATGACCACCGCGGCGAAGAAGAATGGCCTGGACAAAGAAATCGTGATCCTGACGGCGACCTCCGGAGATACCGGAAAGGCTGCTCTGGCCGGCTTTGCCGATGTACCCGGCACGAGGATCATGGTCTATTTCCCGGAGGACGGTGTCAGTGAGGTGCAGCGTCTGCAGATGGTGACGCAGAAGGGAGAGAATACCTGCGTGACCGGTATCAAAGGCAATTTTGATGATGCTCAAAGTGGCGTGAAGCGGCTGTTTGCCAATGAAAAGCTTCGCGAGGATGCGGCAGAAGCCGGTTTTGTGTTCTCCTCAGCGAATTCCATCAATATCGGACGTCTGATTCCTCAGGTGGTTTATTATGTATATGCATACACTCGTCTGGTAGCAGCCTGTGAGATTGAGAACGGTCAGGAAATCAATGTTACCGTTCCCACCGGAAACTTTGGTAACATTTTGGCGGCATGGCTGGCGAAGGAGATGGGACTTCCGATTAAAAAGCTGATTTGCGCGTCCAATGAGAATAAGGTGCTTACTGACTTCTTCCGCAGCGGAAACTATGACCGCAGAAGAGAGTTTGTGTTGACATCGTCTCCCTCTATGGACATCCTGATCTCCAGCAATCTGGAGCGACTGATCTACTGGCTTTGCGGCAGTGATTCAGCTGCGACGACGGCTTTAATGAAACAGCTGACGGAGCAGGGCAGTTATCAGATTACACCGGATATGCGTCGCAGCATTCCCGAGTTTTACGGAGATTATGCGACGGAAGAAGAAGTATCCGCCACGATCAAGGACTTTTCCTGCCAGTTCGGATACGTGCTCGACCCTCATACTGCAGTAGCAGCGGCTGTCAGCGCGAAGTATGAGGAAACATCCGGTGATGTGACACCGATGCTGATCGCGTCCACCGCAAGTCCCTACAAGTTCCCTGCCAGCGTTCTTTCGGCGATGGGAGAGAAGTCGGATGCAGACTGGAAGGATCTGATGGAGAGACTGTTTGCGGTGTCCGGTGTGGATATCCCGAAGGCGGTCACTGATCTGTATGAGGCACCTGTGCTGCATACCGGAAACTGTACGCCAAAAGAGATGGAACAGACTGTTCGGAAATTTCTTGGTATTTGACCGAGATATTTTCAAAATGATATGGAAATCATGAGGTATTTTCAATTAGAAGGTTTCGGTCTCATCACTTTATCTAAAAAAGGGTTTCGTTTTTCTGCATAGAATTGTGAAAATCATGACACGATTTGAATTGACATTTTGCGGAAAAAATGAGATAATAAACACAAATTTGGTTAATTAGGAGGTATTTTAGTATGTCTACTAAAGCTTATTACCCGATTAACGAGATTGGTGCCGGAAAGCCCGGATTCTCCAAGACTCGTTCTATCATCGAGGCTGCTTTCTACGGAAACAACGTAGTTAAAGTAAACACCTTGAAGGAAGCTTACAACCTTGCAAAGAACTCTCCCGGAACGATCGTTACCGATATGCCCGTTTACAGAGGCGAGGAGTTCGGTCTTGACAAGGACGCTAAGGTTCTGCTGTTCAACGACGGTGCGATCACCGGTCGTTACGCAACCGCACGCCGTATTTCCGGCGAGCCCGGAGTTGATTGTGCAGCTCTGGATATTGTTGCAATGGACGCTATTTATGAGTCCCGTTGGAAAACCATGTATCATGCAGAGGTTTTCGTAGGACTTGACCCTGAGTTCATGGTTAAGGCTCATCTGCTGATTCCTGAAGGCGAAGAGAACATCATGTACAACTGGATGCTGAACTTCCAGTATATGTCTGATGAGTACGTGAAGATGTACAAGAACTCTAAGCCCGTTGGCGAAGGCAAGGAAGCTGATATCTATATCTTCTCCGATCCTCAGTGGACCGGCTCTGATGCTCCTAACGTGTCCCTGGACTGCCTGTCTGATCCTCAGAAGAAG
>JAFQDI010000088.1 GCA_017416055.1 Lachnospiraceae bacterium | reverse complement strand
GCAACCGCACCCGACATCTACTGCTTCGCACAGGATCAGCTGGCTCGTCTGGTACAGGCTGCTGCACTGGCAGCTCCCGGAAAGACCGCTGCTGAGGCGATCAAGGCGAATAACGACGCAGGTTCCGTTGCTGCAGGTTCCGTTGCAGGTACCCTGTACGCTTACCCTATGACCAGCGACAATGGCTACTATATGTATTATGACACCAGCGTTATCTCCGATGAGGACGCAGAGAGCCTTGAGAAGATCATCGCTGCATGTGAGAAGGCTGGAAAGAAGTTCCGTTACGCTCTGGAGAATGCATGGTATACCGCATCCTTCTTCTTCGCAACCGGATGTCACTCCAACTGGACCATGAACGAGGCCGGTGCGTTCACCAACGTTGATGACGATTTCAACTCCGCAGCAGGTCTTGCTGCTATGAAGGGTATGCAGAAGCTTGCACAGTCTTCTTGCTACGACAGCAACGCTGATATCTTTACCGATGCAGCAGTTGTAATCACCGGTATCTGGGCTGCTAACGCAGCAGCTGAGCACTTCGGCGCTAACCTGGGTGCTACCGACCTTCCCTCTTTCGAGGTTGACGGAAAGTCCTATCATCTGGGCTCCTACACCGGTAACAAGCTGATGGGCGTTAAGCCTCAGGATGATGCGAAGAAGGCAGCAGTTCTCTCTCAGTTGGCTCAGTTCCTGACCAACGAGGCTTGCCAGCTTGAGAGATACAACCAGTTCCAGTGGGGTCCTTCCAACAAGAACGCTCAGGCGTCTGAGTCCGTTCTGGCAAACATTTCCCTGGCGGCTCTTGCTAAGCAGGGTGAGTATGGACAGCCTCAGGGCCAGATCCACGGTTCCTGGTGGGATATCGCTAAGGTTCTTGGCGCTGACGCAAAGGCAGCTACCAGCGATGCAGATCTGCAGACAGCACTTGACAGCTACAAGGCAGCAATCGATGCAGTTCTTTCCATGAGCGAAGAGGAGAAGAATGCATGGGGCGTTATCGGAAACATCTGTGACACCAACTGGGATGTTGATTTCAAGATGACTGAGGATCCTGCAGGCACCTACACCTCCGACGTTCTGGAGCTGAAAGCAGGCCAGGAGTTCAAGGTTCGTCAGGGTGCTTCCTGGGATGTAAACTTTGGTGTTGGGTTCAACGGCGGAAACATCGTTGTTGAGAAAGACGGAAAGTATCGTGTTCAGCTCGTATGGAACGGTGACCAGGAGGGTACCGTTACTCTGATTCCCGCTGAGTAATTACATAATGAATCGAGGGTGATCGGGGAGCATTCCAGGCTCCCCTGTTCCCTCATGAGAAGGCATTGTTAGCTGGTACACAAGGACAACAGTTGTCTTGTGCACCGGCAAGCAATGCTTTCTTGCTATATTAAAAGAAGGAGGATAGTATAAACGAGGTTTATATTCTGAGGTTATGAAGAAATTAAACGATTTGGAATACTTAAAACTGAACAAGTTTCAAGCACTTCTTTACAAACTCAAACTGTTCCTCTGTGCGATCCCCCTGTGGTTTAAGGATCTCGGTACGAAAATTGTGGAGCTCGTTAAATCCTGTGGATCTGCTGTCAAGAACGAATTTTTGGATATTATCACTACCTTTAAAAAGGGAAATTGGGCGGTGAAGCTTTCTTTCTTTGTTTTCGGTTTCGGAAACCTTTATTACGGACAGATCTTGAGAGGAATTCTGTTTCTGTTGTTTGAAGTTATCTTTATCGGATACATGCTGGTGCCCAGCGGTGGTATTTACTGGATCAGCAAAGGTAATTGGTTCCGGAAAGGTGCGACCATCGGTACCATTCAGGGTGGTTTCCAGTACGATCCCATCTATGACACGGATGTTTGGGTGGCCGGCGATGACTCGGTAAAGGTTATGCTCTACGGCTTGCTGAGTATTATCTTTATTTTCGCCTTCATCTACACCTGGAGAGTTCAGGTAAAACAGTGCCGTATCTGTATGGATATTACGGCAAAGGGTAAAAAGATCAAGAGCGCAAGCGACGATCTGAAATCTCTGTTGGACAATGATTTCCACAAGACGCTGTTGGCTCTCCCCATGACCGGTATTATTTTGTTCACCGTGTTGCCTATCATCTATATGGTACTTGTGGCGTTCACCAGCTATGACGCGGCGCATGATGGATACGCCAACCTGTTCAGCTGGGTTGGTTTGAAACACTTCAATGAGCTGTTTAACTTCGGAAAAGGAGGTCTCGGCCTTGCGTTCGGAGAGATCCTTTCCTGGACACTGATGTGGGCATTCTTCGCAACCTTCACCAACTACTTCCTGGGTATGTTCGTTGCGATGATGATCAACAAGAAAGGCATCAAGATCAAGAAGTTCTGGAGAACCGTTCTGGTCATGACCATCGCGATCCCTCAGTTCGTGTCCCTCCTCTATGTATCAAAACTGTTTGACGATTCCGGTATTCTCGGTAAGCTTTTGCTGGAGTGGAATCTGATCCCGGACTCCATGCTTGCTGCGAACAACCTTTCCCTTTGGGATGATCCGGTATCGGCAAAAATCCTGGTCATCATTCTGAACATCTGGGTCGGCGTTCCTTATATTATGCTGATGGCAACCGGTATTCTGATGAATATTCCTCAGGATCTGTATGAGTCCTCCCGAATCGATGGAGCGACCGGCGTACAGCAGTACACGAAGATCACTCTTCCCTACATGATGTTCGTCATGGGACCGTATCTGCTGACCAGCTTTGTCGGAAACCTGAACAACTTTAACGTTATCTACCTTCTGACAGGAGGTAACCCGCTTAACACGGAGATCGGAACGGCGGGCGGTGTATCGGTAGGATCCACGGACTTGTTGATCACCTGGCTGTACAAGATGACGCTGAACAGCGCGGAGACGAAGTACTATATGGCATCCGTCATTGGTATTCTGGTGTTCGTGGTTGTCGCAGTTCTGTCGCTGATCGTTTACAATGTAATTCCATCCACTAAGAACGAGGAGGATTACAGATAATGACAAATCGTGAATTAAAGAAAAAACTGAAACAAGAAACACAGAAAAAGCAGAAGAGAAGCCTTGGAGCCAAGGCCAGCCGCAGACTGAGTAATCTGGTCGTGTATACTATCCTGGTACTGGTTTCCTGTATCTGGCTCTTCCCCTTCTTTGGAATCGTTCTGGAGTCCTTCCGTGTGGAGACACCCATGCAGGTGAGTTACCTCTGGCCGAAAAAGTTTGGTTTGGACAACTACATCCGCCTGTTTAAGGAAACGGATTTCCTCCTCTGGTTTAAGAACACAGGAATCATGGGCCTTGCAACAGCGGTTCTTCAGACGTTCTTCGTGCTCTCCATGAGTTACGTGCTGTCCCGTTTAAGATTCAAAGGCAGAAAAGGACTGATGAACCTGATGCTGATCCTGGGTATGTTCCCCGGATTTCTGACCATGATCCTGATCTACAAAGTCTTCGCGGATTTGGGACTGACCATGAACCATGCACCTGCCGGTCTGATTATCGTATATTGTGCGAGCAGTGGTATGGGTTATTATGTGTCCAAGGGATTCTTTGACACCATCCCGAAGAGCCTTGATGAGGCGGCGAGAGTAGACGGTGCTACCCGTTGGCAGGTGTTCTACAAGCTGATCATGCCTCTCTCAAAGCCGATCGTTATTTACACCATTCTGATGGGCTTTATGGCTCCCTGGGGAGACTTTATGCTTGCAAGCTACATTATCCACGAGACCAGCGCCGGTATGAACGTTGCCGTGGGTGTGTATGAGTGGCTTTCCAAAACAATGGTAAATACGAACTACACCATGTTCTGTGCTGCGGGTGTGATCGTTGCGATCCCCGTTACGACCGTATTCCTGCTTCTGCAGAAGTATTATGTTGAGGGCGTAACCGGCGGTGCAGTTAAGGGATAAGGAGAGGTAAGAATTATGGCTAGTGTAAAATTAACGAATGTCAAAAAAATCTACGACAAAAATGTTGTAGCGGTTCAGGACTTTAATCTGGATATTGCAGACAAGGAATTTATCGTATTTGTAGGACCCTCCGGTTGTGGAAAGTCCACCACTCTGCGAATGATCGCAGGTCTGGAAGATATCTCCGAGGGAACGGTAGAGATCGACGGCGTTGTAGTGAACGATCTGCAGCCCCGCGACCGTGATATTGCCATGGTTTTCCAGAACTATGCGCTGTATCCCCATCTGTCCGTATTTGAGAATATGGCGTTCAGTCTGAGACTGAAGAAGGTTCCCAATGAAGAAGTTTATGAGCGCGTGGTGAATGCCGCAGAGATCCTTGGCATCACTGAGTATCTCACCAGAAAGCCCCGTGCACTTTCCGGCGGTCAGCGCCAGCGTGTTGCCATCGGTCGTGCGATGGTGCGCGACAGCAAAGTGTTTTTGATGGATGAGCCGCTGTCCAATCTGGATGCGAAGCTGAGAAACCAGATGCGTGCCGAGATCATTCTGCTCCGCCAGAAGATCAACACCACCTTTATCTACGTTACCCATGATCAGACCGAGGCGATGACTCTGGGCGATCGTATCGTTATCATGAAGGATGGTTTCATCCAGCAGGTAGGAACCCCCACCGAAGTGTTTGACATGCCCGACAACCTGTTTGTGGCTGAGTTCATCGGCGCGCCGAAGATGAATACCTTCAAGACGAAGCTGGTGAGCGAGGGCGGAAAATACTACATTACCCCTTACGGCGCGAAAATCGAAGTTACCGGCAAGAAGGCAGATATGCTTCGTGAGAGAAGAATCAATTCTCAGGAGATCATCCTGGGCGTTCGTCCCGAGCACGTGACGCTGGCAGATCCCAAGGACCCTGCAGCGATCCCTTGCACCATCACCGTAAACGAGATGATGGGCAGCGAGCTTCACCTGCACGTTGTGGAGGAGAATGGCGACAAGCTGATTGTTCGTATTCCGACTATCATTTTGGATGATGAGCAGCGCAAGTCGATGGTATCCGGCAGCAAGCTGTACATCACCTTCGAAGGAAAGGTAATGCACTTCTTTGACGCAGAGAGTGAGAAGAATCTGCTGACGAGATGATCGTCTGACCAAAAAAAGGACTTAAACCGTCCTGTGTAATGGATAAGGAGCCTGTTCAAGTGTTTGTGCTGAACAGGCTCCTATCATTTGGCCTGCGATGCGTCTTTTTTGTGCCGGATAAAGATATATTTTTCACAAAAATACATGATTTCTACTAGATAATAGGAGTAATCTGTGCTATACTGAAGATTGAACTAATTGTAGACCGGTTTTTTATTTGTTTTTCTGTGTTTTATTGCCAACGATACATGCAAGCGTTGAAGATGTACAAAAGCAGATAAGGAAAAGGTTCGTAAATCAATTTTATAAGGAAGGTGAGCAATTGGAGAACTATACCAAGTATAAGCTGAAAGGAAGCGACGAACTGAAGTCTTTATTGGCCGATAAGGATAACCTGTTCGTGATTGCTTGTAACAAGTGCTTCAAGGAATTTGAGACCGTTGACGAACCTGATTGCGAGGAGTTTGTGAAGCTTGCTTCCGAGCTCGGAAAGAACGTGACAGGTACCGTGAAGGTTGACTTTTTGTGCAACAAGACTCAGACTGAGAAGAAGATTGCAGAGCTGATTCCCGAGGGAACCGAGTATGTGGCAGTGATCTCCTGTGGTTTGGGTATTCAGACTGTTGCAGATCTGACAGGAAAGTCTGTCATTGCGGCCAGCAATTCACTGAACTACACCGGCCATCACGGTATGGCATTGACAAAGAAGGCCTGTGATGCATGTGCACAGTGCTACCTGAACGTGACCGGCGGTATCTGCCCCATCGTTGACTGCTCCAAGAGTCTGGTAAACGGACAGTGTGGCGGCGCGAAGAACGGCAAATGTGAAGTTGATCCGGAGAAGGATTGTGCATGGGAGAAGATCTATCAGAGACTGGCAAAGCAGGGCCGTCTGGAGGAGTTCTTAAATCAGCCCGTACAGCTTCGTGATTATTCCAAGGTTAACTTTAAGGTTATCAATGATTATGTAAAGGCGATCCGTGAAGAGAGATTCGAGGGATACTACGGCGGTATCCATCCCTCAGAGCGCAAGGAATTCAGTGAGCATATCGATCTCGTGAGATTCCCTGAGCCGAAGACGGTGGTGATTCCGTTGTCTATGCATGCAGGTGCTCCGGCTAACCCCGTGGTTGAGGTTGGCGACACCGTAAAGGTTGGACAG
>JAFQDI010000087.1 GCA_017416055.1 Lachnospiraceae bacterium | reverse complement strand
TCTTCCCGGAATCAAGATTGCCTCGCCGCTCTGCATCAGACTGAGAATCAGACGATTTGCTGTCATGGGAACTGCTAAGTACAAAATCTTTTTCATACATGCAGAAAACGGATCTCCTTTCTCTTCGCAAGGCCGTTCTTTTGCGATCAGTGGACCAAAGGAGACCAGGCAGAAGATTAGAGAGGCGATTTCTCCAAGCACCAGACCGTAAATGGCATGGATCGTCCGAAATTCCTGTTTGTTTAGGATGGCAAGCTGATAGATTAGAAAGACTGAACCCATGCGCACGCACTGTTCAATGATCTGAGCGATAGCAGGGACATAGGTTTTCTGAAGACCGTAGTAGTATCCGACGATGCAGGAATGGACGGCGCAGACGGGGACGGCCAGTGCCATTACACGCAAGAGCGGTGCGCAGCGCATCTCGCTCAGCAGATTAAGTGCGATCACATCAGCGTAAAAATACAATGCGAGGGCGGAACACAGAGAAAGCACGAGGGAGAGGATGAGTGCACATAAAAAGTATGTCCTGCGATTTTTACAGGATGATTTATGGAGGGGGCGTGAGGAAGCACCTGCCCTGGCCGTCTCACCCGCGACAAAACGGGAGAGTGAAGTCTGAATCGAACTGCAGCACAGAGCCATACAAATTCCGTAGGCAGGAAAAACGAGCTGATAGATGCCCATGCCTTCGGCTCCGAGCTGATAGGAGAGAAAGATACGATAAAAAAATCCTGCAAACCGGCAGAACATACCGGAGAGAGTAAGGATAAATGCACCGATGAGTAGTTGATTTTTTTTCTTCATGGACACCCTCAAACAGGAAATCGATTAACTATATGTTAATTCCGAGTAAATTAGTAGAAATTATTTGTAAAAGGGCTTGACAGTGGAAGAAGGCGGTGTTATTCTTGTTTAAGAAATCCGAGTAAATTAGTAGGAGTTGAAAGGAAGTGAACAGATGAAGATTTCAACCAAGGGCAGATATGGCTTGAGAGCCATGGTTGATTTAGGAGTATACAGTGCAGATGAGCCGGTGTCCATCAGCAGTATTGCAGAACGCCAGCAAATTTCCGACAGTTACCTAGAGCAGTTGTTTGGAAAGCTGAAGAAGGCAGGATTGGTGTTGAGTATCCGAGGTGCGCAGGGCGGTTATCAGCTCGCGCGCAGGCCGGAGGAAATCTCGGTGGGAGATATTTTACGCGTGTTGGAAGGCGATTTGATGTCGGTGACTTGCGGCGGTGACGAGGCAGAGAATATCTGTCATGCGTCGGATTACTGTGTGACCAGATATGTGTGGCAGAAAGTTCATGAAGGTATTATTTCGGCGGTGGATCACTTGCTGTTGTCCGAGCTGATCGAGCAGAGCAAGGGCTTTCACGGTGGTTGTTGATACCGAAAAGATGATGTGCATCACGCACACGATAGGACAGGAGGAATGACATGAGCAGATTTGTATATTTGGACAATGCGGCGACGACCAAGACACATCCGGCGGTGGTGGAGGCGATGCTTCCCTACTTCACTGAGATGTATGGAAATCCGTCGGCGATTTACGATTTTGCATCCCGGTCAAAGAACGGTGTGACCGAGGCGAGAGAGCAGATTGCCTCAGTTTTGGGTGCGAGAAAAGACGACATCTATTTTACGGCAGGCGGTTCCGAGGCGGACAACTGGGCGCTGAAGGCGGCTGTCGAAGCTTACGGAAACAAAGGTAAACATATCATTACCACGGCGATCGAACACCATGCGATCCTGCACACGGCAGATTATCTGGAGAAGCAGGGCTGCGAGGTAACGTACCTTCCGGTTGACGAAAATGGTATCATTCGCCTGTCCGATCTGGAGGCAGCGATTCGTCCCGACACGATTTTGATCTCCGTGATGTTTGCAAATAACGAGATTGGAAGCATTCAGCCAATCAAGGAGATCGGTGAGATCGCGAAAAAGCACGGGATTTTGTTCCACACCGATGCGGTTCAGGCATATGGCCATGTTCCGATCAATGTGGATGAGATGAAGATTGACATGCTCAGTGCCAGTGGCCACAAATTCAACGGACCTAAGGGAATCGGATTTCTCTACATCCGTAAGGGCGTGAAGATCAGATCTTTCGTTCACGGTGGTGCGCAGGAGAGAAAGCGCCGTGCCGGAACCGAGAACGTTCCCGGTATTGTTGGTATGGGTAAGGCTGCAGAGCTTGCGAAGGCGACCTTGGCTGAGCGTATGGAGAGAGAGATTGAGTTGAGAGATTATCTGATCGATCAGGTGATGCAGAAGATCCCTTACACCAGATTGAATGGACATCGTGTGAATCGCCTTCCCAACAACGTAAACTTCAGCTTCCAGTTTATTGAGGGCGAGTCTTTGCTGATCATGTTGGATATGGCTGGTATCTGCGCTTCCAGCGGTTCTGCGTGCACGTCCGGATCACTTGATCCTTCTCATGTGTTGCTGGCCATTGGCCTGCCTCATGAGATCGCACACGGCTCCTTGCGTTTGACGCTCAGTGAGGAGACCACGAAGGACGATATCGACTATGTGGTGGAGAATCTGGTGCAGATTGTGGAGCGTTTGCGCAGTATGTCCCCTCTGTACGAGGATTATATGAAGAAAGCGAAAGAAACGAAATAAGAAAAGCACACCGTCCGTAGAGACGGAGAATGGAGAACGATATGTATAGCGATAAGGTAATGGACCATTTTCAGAATCCCAGAAATGTGGGAGAAATCGAGAATGCCAGCGGTGTCGGTACCGTAGGTAACGCAAAGTGTGGAGATATCATGAGAATCTATCTTGACATTGATGAAAACCAGATTATCCGCGACTGTAAGTTTAAGACATTTGGCTGCGGTGCGGCGGTTGCCACCAGCAGTATGGCGACCGAGCTGGTGATGGGCAAGAACATCCATGAGGCACTTCAGGTGACGAATAAGGCCGTTATGGAGGCGTTGGACGGACTCCCGCCCGTGAAGGTACACTGTTCACTGCTTGCAGAGGAAGCGATCCACGCTGCACTGTGGGATTACGCAGAGAAGAACGGTATCGTAATTGAGGGACTGGAGAAGCCTGTGAGCGATATCAGCGAGCACGAAGAGGAAGAGGAATATTGAACAGGAAGAAAGTCGTAGTCGGTATGTCCGGCGGTGTCGATTCATCGGTTGCGGCATATCTTTTAAAGGAACAGGGGTATGAAGTGATCGGCGTGACCATGCAGATCTGGCAGCAGGAGAATCCGGAGGAGATTTCTGCGAACGGAGGCTGTTGTGGTCTTTCCGCCGTGGAAGATGCCCGACGTGTCGCGGATGTACTGGGTATTCCTTATTACGTGATGAATTTTCGCAAAGAGTTTGATCAGAACGTTATCCGCTATTTTGCGGACGAATATCTGGCAGGACGCACGCCCAACCCTTGCATCGCCTGTAACCGTTATGTGAAGTGGGAGTCACTGTTAAGACGCAGTCTGGAGATCGGTGCGGACTATATCGCCACCGGCCATTATGCGCAGATCAAGCATCTTCCGAACGGCAGATATTCGATCAGCAACTCGGTGACGGCTGCGAAAGATCAGACGTATGCACTTTATAACCTCACACAGGAGCAACTTTCACGCACGTTGATGCCGGTGGGCGCATACACAAAGGATGAGATCCGCTGTATGGCAGAAAAACTTTTCCTTCCGGTGGCGAGTAAGCCGGATAGTCAGGAGATCTGCTTTGTGCCTGATCAGGATTATGCGGGTTTTTTGGAGCGTTACCGTCCCGGAGAGATCCCTCCGGAGGGCAATTTTGTCCGCCCGGACGGCACCGTAATCGGCAGACATAAGGGAATCACCCACTATACCGTAGGGCAGCGAAAGGGCCTCGGTATCGCCATGGGACATCCGGTCTTTGTGACGGAGATTCGCCCTGAGACGAATGAGGTGGTGATCGGCGAGTCAGAGGATGTGTTTGGAACGACCGTATATTGCAATCAGGTGAATCGGATGGCGGTGGACGAGTTTCATAACGGCGATCGCTTTTTGGGAAAGATCCGTTACAATCACCGCGGCGAATATTGTTCAGTGCGCTGGGTAGATGAGGACACACTGGCATGTACCTTCGAACAGCCGGTGAGAGCGATCACACCGGGACAGGCATTGGTTTTGTATCGGGATGACTGTGTAGCGGGAGGCGGAACGATTATTGGCGGTGAATAAATTAAATGATCAGTAAGGGGGAAGAAAAGATGGCAAAGCGTAGAAAGGGATGGAAACGATTACTCAGTATTTTATTGGTGACTGTACTGTGCTTGTGTGCATGTACCGGTCCCACATCGTCGAACCGGTCAACGGACGCGCCTGAGCAGAGTACACCCGGATTTGGTCATTCCGGTGGTGAGGGCACGACGATGGAAGACACGGAAGAAATGACAACAGAAGTCCCTGAAACAGAAGCGTCTACAGAGGAAGAGACAGAAGCACCTACTGCTGACGACCCGTTTACACAGACAGATGACACTGTTTATGCGACAGCTTCGTTGAATGTGCGTGCAGAGCCCAGCACCGAAGGCGAGATCATCGGCGGTCTCGCGGTGGGTGAGGCGGTTCACCGCACCGGAATCGGCGAGGAATGGATGCGCATTGAGTATTACGGAAAGACTGCTTACGTCTATGGTGAATATGTGACGGAGGTAAAGCCTACGGCACCCGAGACAACGGCCCCCGCGATCGCAGTGGAGGGAACCGGTATTTTGTATGATAATGGTGGTTATTTGATTGCGATTGATCCCGGACATCAGGGGAAAGGCAATTCTGATTTGGAGCCTGTTGGACCGGGTGCGAGTGAGATGAAGGCGAAGGTTTCCTCAGGAACGCAGGGTGTGAGTACGGGGATTCCGGAGCATGAATTGAATTTGGCTGTTGCCCTTTATCTGCGGGATGAACTGTTGGCGCGAGGATACAGTGTTCTGATGATCCGTGAGACAAAGGACGTGGACATCAGTAACGCAGAACGTGCAAAGCTTGCCAATGAGTATGGTGCGGACGCATTTGTGCGTGTCCATGCAAATTCTCTTTCCGATTCCAGTGTTCACGGTGCGCTGACCATGTGCATGACGAAGCATAATCCTTATAATGGAAATCTGTATATGCCCAGCCGGACACTTTCCGAAGCGGTGCTTAACGGTCTCTGCGCGGCGACGGGTGCGGCGAAGAAGGATATCCTTGAGACAGATACCATGAGTGGAATCAACTGGTGCGAGACACCGGTGACCATTGTGGAGATGGGCTTTATGTCAAATCCCGCAGAGGATGAGGCGATGGCGACAGACAGCTATCGCAGATCCGTTGCAAAGGGAATTGCAGATGGATTGGACAGTTATTTCGGTAGATCATAAAGAAAAAAGCAGACTCGTCGAATGTTCGGCGGGTCTGTTTTTTCTTATCGTTCTTTTGCAAAATACATGACACCGAATGCTCCGGGACCGACATATGCACCGATGGTGCTGCCAATGGTGCAGACCGTAAGTTCAGAAAGCGGCTTCTGCCAAAAATCCTGCGCATCGTGGATATATGCCTCCAAGGGAGCCGAAGACAGACCTGAGTATGCGACACAGTAGGGTTTGTCAAAGTCAATATTGCCGTTTTCCTGAATCAACTTGGTCAGCATGCGCTCACCGTTTTTGGAGCCGCGAGCTTTAGCAGCCAGAAGGACTTCACCGTTTGTTACTGCGACCAACGGTTTGATGGAGAGAAGGTTTCCCGCGACTGCAACTGTTTTAGAGATGCGCCCGCCTTTCTGAAGGTAGGTGAGTGTATCCAAAACAGCATAGACGTGGATATATTTCTTCTCGGTATTTAAAATATCGACAATTTCGGTTACAGTCTTGCCTTCATCGCGAAGACGACAGGCAAGCTCCACCAGCATACGAGTTCCCAGTGTAACACTTTCGCTGTCAATCAAATGAATACGATCATAACCGCACTCCAACGCGGCAAGACGGGCACTCTGATAGGTGCCGGATAGTTTCCCGGAAATAAAGATTCCCAAAAGATCATCACCTGCATCTGCGGCCTCGTGAAAAGCCTTCAGAAACTCAATCGGGCTGGGCTGACTGGTGGTTGGATGGTTGGAATCCGTTGTAAGACGTTCAAAAAATTCCTCATGGGACATTGTGATTCCATCCAGAAATTCTTCTTCACCAAAATAAGTGCGAAGCGGGATCACCTTGATATCGTAACGGCGGATCAGGTCTGCATCCAAATCACTGCCTGAATCAACCAATATTCGCAGACTCATCACAGACCTCCTTTTTACAATCATCCATGATGTGAAGCATCGATTTCATCGTCTCAACAAATTGAGTGCGTTCGACCTCGGACAGAAGGTTGGTCATGGAAGACATCACGCGCTGTATATAGTCACAGCTAATATTGTAATCATGATAAAAACGCTCGGTCAGCTGCAAACGAATCTCACGTTTGTCATTCAGTGAATGGATCTTACGGAGATACCCTTTTTTCACCAGTGCATTCACCCGATATGTCGCATTGGGAAGTGAGATGTGTATAAAGTTTGCAAATTCGCTGATGGTGGGCATATTCAATGTGTGGATAATTTCCACAGCGAAAGCCTCCGTCTCAGAAAGTGAGGCATCCCGGTCGGGAAACTTACGGAAAATTTCCTGGTAAAAGTGTAATTTGAATCGATTGTAGACCTCTTGAAAGGTTTGTTCCAACATCAATAAACCTCTGACGAATTAAAATATTTTAACATAAAAAATGATAGCAGTTATCCAGGGGCTTGTCAAGGCAGGAGAAATGAATATATCAATTAAAACTTAATAAACTGAAGGATATTTTAAGTTGCATCTTTGAACATTTTGGAATATAATATAGCTCATCAAGATGAAATATCCTGTTTCATGACAGTGGGTTCGATAAAGGAGGTAACGGATATGGCAAGAGGTGGCGGAGGTTCCAGAGGTGGCGGCTTCAGAGGCGGCAGCAGTTTCCGTTCCGGCAGTGCCAGAAGTTCGAGAAGTTTTACTTCTTCCTCCGGAGGCAGAGGAGGCAGCTTCGGAGGTTCCAGAGGAGGTAGCTTTGGCGGCTCCAGAGGCGGAAACGGTTTTGGTGGGGGATTTAGTGGCCCGACGAGAAGACCGTCCGGCGGTTCGAGACCGTTTAGATCACATCACACACCGATTTTTATCCATACACCGCGCCCTACCCGCACGGTTTACCACAGCGGTTCCGGCGGCAGCGGATGTTCCGGAAATCTGTTCTCCATTATTATGGTAATTGTCTTTCTGGTGATTCTTTTTTCGCTTTTTTCAGGGCCCTCGGATAACCATAATCAGGAAGATGATTCTTACACGGAAATCACCAGCACGATCGAACGTGAACCGCTTCCTTCCGGTTCGGTGAATGAGACCGGGTATTATACAGACAATCTCGGCTGGATCCAGAACTCGACCAAACTGACCGGCGGCATGAAGAAATTCTACAAACAGACCGGTGTGCAGCCCTATCTGTATCTGGCGAGCCAGGAAGAAATCGAGAAGGCCGGCGGTATGGAGGCGCTCGCCAATGGACTTTATGATGAGCTGTTCACGGACGAAGCACATTTCCTGTTCACCTATTCCGAAGATGAGAACTACGAGGGGGAGATGACGTTTGTAGTCGGAGCTCAGGCGACCTCCGTGGTAGATACCGAGGCGGAGGAAATTATTTATCAGAATTTTAAGCGATACTATTATACCGACATGGAGGATGAAGAGTTCTTCTCAAAGGTCTTTGAAGAGGCTGCCGAGATTATGATGAAACACGAGACCAACGGATTTGACGTGGCGAAGGTCGCACTTTTGGTGGTCGGCGGTGTCGGTATCGTCGGTTTGATCATCTACGGGGTGAACAAGAACCGGAAACTGAAACTGGAGGAGCAGAAGGAAAAGAACGAGTTCACCGAGAAGATGATGAATGTTCCGCTGGAAAAGTTCCGCGACGCGGAAGCGGACAAGGAACTGGAAGAATTAATGAAGAAATATAAGGACGGCGGTGCCGGCGAAAACTGATTTTCTTCGCCGGACATCGAAATGAGACGATTGGATGAAAGCGGTGAAATTTTTACAAAGTTGCGATTGACGGAAAGAGCAAATCCGTATATAATAGCAATTGTGTTTTGTGCAGCGGTATCGAAGAGGCCATAACGAGCTTGACTCGAAATCAAGTTGTCCCATCCGGGGCACGTGGGTTCGAATCCCGCTGTCTCCGCTTTTCTCTCTTACCAGGGCAGTCAGTTGAATACTGACTGCCTTTCTTCATTATTAATTCGACCATAATAATACATTGTTTTTCGATGAATATATGTATATAATGGTTATAGTCAGATAATTT
>JAFQDI010000086.1 GCA_017416055.1 Lachnospiraceae bacterium | reverse complement strand
CCTTTGAGAGCATCGCAGGGGCAACAACTTTGAGCGAAGTCGAAGAATATGTGAGGAGGATGATCCGATGAGAGATAAACTGGCGGCAGGCTTGATCATTTTATTGATTTGTATCTTTATCATGGGCTTCATTCCTCTGCGGGATGATGTATATCTGGACGGTGGAACGAAGGAAGTCTTCACCCTGTGGTATCGCCATATCCGGTGGCATCGGTTGTACAGCAGTAATGACGCGGAATATCTGGATGACCCGAAGTATGCGAAATATTTTGAGCCGATCGAGACCGAGGACGGGAGTGTGCGCGGCTACTGGGTGAGGACGGACTTTTACGTATTTCCGTTTAATTTCATTAGTTTGGGAGATGGAATGAAGTTTTTTGATTAGGATGTATGAATAAGAGAAGTAGTTAATGATTACTTGTGTTTTGACTCAATTCATGCTATGCTTTAGGTAAGAAAATGACTGATCGAAAAAGATCGGGTCTGAGACAGGAGGAAAACCGATGAACACAAAAAGTAAATACGAAGGAAAAACATTTTCAGTCCTCGGTGACTCCATCAGTACGCTGATCGGATACAGTTATCCGGATTTTGCTGTGTTTTACAATCGGGAGAACAAGCTTCGTTCCGGGATATTCACTCCGGCGGATACCTGGTGGGGGCGGGTGATCGCACGGCTTGGAGGCGAATTGTTGGTAAATAATTCCTATTCCGGCAGTACAGTCTGCAAGCACCCGATGTACGAAATTGAGTCTTATGGCTGTAGCGATGAGCGAACGGCAGCTTTGGGCATGTATGGGCAGGTTCCGGATGTGATTATGATATTGTTGGGGATCAATGACTGGGGTCGTGGCATGCGCATTGTCCCAGACGAAGTGGAATGTGGTCTCCATCTGTTTTCCGTCGCCTATGAAACCATGTTGGAAAAAATCAAGCGAAATTATCCCGAGGCGGAAATCTGGTGTCTCACGCTTCCACGCAGTCAGTGGAGCCGAAATCCGGAGTTTGCGATACCGTTTAGCTATAGCGGAGGCCATATCCGTGAATATTGCGAGGCTATCCGCATCTGCGGGGAAAAGGCCGGATGTAAGGTGGTGGACATCTACCGACCTAACGATCCCTATGATACCATTGACGGGTTTCACCCGACGGTGGAAGGGATGAGGACGATTGCCGATGCGGTGTTGCGCGAAGTTTCGCAGGGTATAGGTTAGCTGCGCTGATGATTGGTGTTTTTTGTGAAATAAGCACAAAAACCAAGAGTAAACTTCATGAAACAAGTATAATATGGATAATATTGACGGATAGGAAATGATAAGATATAATAAAAACATAAGGGAAGAGGAGGTATTTGTCCTGGTATGGAGGTCGCTAGAATCGATGAGTTACGATCTGTTACTATGCCAAAACGCTTTTATACAGTTAGAGAGGTATCCATTAAAGATTAGTCATTAAGGCGTGCAGATCGTAGGTGATTTGGACGCCTTATATTGTGTAAAGAAGAACAATAATTAGGAGAGGAGAGCAAAAATGAAACGAAGTGGTAGAGCAATGAGTATGGTATTGGCACTGCAAGCAGCTGGATTATGTGATTAATATGCTGATCCAAAGAAATAAAGGAGGGGATAACAATGAAACGAAACGGTTTTTTCTTGATCGTACTATTGATTATTTTGCTCGCAGGTTGCGGCAGTGCAGATAAGAACATGAAACTGCCTGCGATTTCTCCGGAATTGAAAGCTGAAATCGAGACGGCTTGGTTGGAAGGTACCGGTCTCATTGACGTATGGTATGGTGCTGGGACAGAAATCTTGTGGTATGACGAGTCGAACGAGAACGCCCAGGCAGAGGGAGTGCGCTATTACGGGAGGTTTGGAGAGGTAGAAGCATTGTATCGTGCCGGAGCTTCATCGGAATTTAAGCTCTCCGGAGTGTCGATTGATCCGGGATGCCTCATCTATCGGGACGGTGTGATCTATTCCATTGCGATGGCACTGGATGCGGGTGCGGTGACGAAGGAAGAATTGGCACAGATTGCGGAATATCATAAGCAATATTCGCTTCAGTCTAATCGAGCGAAGGTTTATATGGCCGACGGTGCCGACGGTGTGACGGCATTGGATGCTAAATTGCAGAAGAAGGTGGAAGCGGCATGGTGGGAGGCAAAAAACTGTGAGCTTGGCTGGACGGTGAAAAGAGGCCCCCGATATTACGGAAGTTATAACGGAGCAGTGGTTATCTTTGTAGAAGGGATGACGGGGGCTGAGCAAATCATTGGGGTTGATGGCGTGATGATCAAGCACAACTGCGGCTTTGCGATGTATGTGTACAAGGACGGCGAGATATTAAAGGATATTAAGGAAGCTTATGAGAAAGGCTGGCTGACGAAGGAGAATGTGCAGACGATCGCCGATTATCATGAACTGTATGAGACAAAAAGATATGAATAGCGAAAAACGATCCGGGCCATAACGGTCCGGATCGTCTTTAAGTTTAGGAGTTTGTTTCACCCTAATTCCATCAATTCCTGATAAAATCTCGCGTAATCTGTCCGTCCTTCTTTCAAAAAGGCGATTGCACTGGACGGGTGTGCGTTCAGAATGCCGGTCAGCATGTAAGGCACATCAAAACCCCACAGATAATCTTTTTTCATCTGTAACATATGTTTCTGGATGAACTTCATCATCGGAACTTCATGATATTTCGGATTTTTCAAAAAGCCTAAGAGGGATTCCATATAGCAGTTTCCGGCACCGCGGCCCATACCGCACACGGTCGCATCAATGAGGTCCGCACCGTAGCGCACCGCTTCGATGGTGTTTGCGAAAGCAAGCTGCTGATTATTGTGCCCGTGGAAACCGACGGTCTTTCCGTACTTTTCGGCCACTTCCATGTACTGCTCGGTGAGGGTGCAGATCTGCTCGGGGTAGAAGGAGCCGAAGCTGTCCACCAGATAGATCACATCCACGTTGGAGCGGGCAAGGAGTTCGAGGCCGGCGGCAAGGTCGCGGTCGTTTACCTTCGACACCGCCATAATATTGACCGTGACTTCGTAGCCTTTTTCTTTTGCGTCTTCAATCATCTCAATGGCGATGGGAAGCTGGTGGATATAGGTGGCTACACGGATCACATCCAGTGCACTCTCGGAGCGGGGAAGAATATCTTCCTTATAGTCGGTGCGTCCGGCGTCAGCCATAACGCAAAGTTTCAGCAGAGAGGGATTGTCGCCCACAATGCGGCGGATATCGTCCTCATCGCAGAACTTCCACTTGCCGTATTCGTCGGGGGAGAAAAGACGCTTGGAGGCTTTATAACCGAGTTCCATATAGTCAACGCCGGAGGCGATATTTGCCACATAAAGATCTTTAACAAAGTCATCGGAGAAAGCGAAGTTGTTGACCAGACCGCCGTCTCGGAGGGTACAATCCAGGATTTTCAGATCGGGACTGTAGGTCATCAGGGAACGATTTGAGATTGCCATGGTAGTCATCCTTTCTTAAAATGATTCGCGCTTTAAAGTGCAAAAGTGCGCCGTGCATTTATCATAGCGGGAAATGAAAGATTTGTCAACCTTATAATTGACAAGTTGCGATATTTTCGGTATTCTATGTAATAGTGTTTGAAAATGGGGTTGTATGCGGCTTTTGACGGTTAAACGCGAAACCTCAGGAAGGAAATTGCGCCATGAAAAAATCAATAAAGTGGGATAAGAAGAAAATCCTGACAGCGCTGTTGATTTTTGTCGCATGGTTGGTGATCACGGTCTTTCTTCCGGACAGTCCGGATGCGGACAAGGATGGGGCTTTGGGTCAGACGATGGTATCCACAGAAAGTCGGACAGAGGAAGACACAGAGGAACCGCCGGATGGATCAACGGAAAGTGCGACCGAGGAATCGACCGAAGCACCGACGGAAGAATTGCTCGACCGTGACGGAAGTTATTCTTCGAAGGAAGACGTGGCCCTGTATCTCTACCTTTACGGAAAACTGCCGGACAACTTTATCACCAAGAAGGAAGCAGAAGCACTCGGATGGGAGGGCGGATCTGTAGAGCGATATGCCCCCGGAAAGTGCATTGGCGGTGACAAGTTTGGAAACCGGGAAGGGTTGCTCCCGAAAGCCGGTGGCAGACAGTATTACGAATGCGATATTGACACGCTGGGAGCGAATTCGCGCGGAGCGAAGCGAATCGTCTTTTCCAACGACGGGTTGATCTATTACACGGATGATCATTATGAGTCCTTTGAACTTCTCTATACGAAAGAGGGACCGCAATGAGAACAGACTGTGTGAATGTGATCCTGGACGGATGCCGGATGACGAGCCGCGAGGCGCTATGGGATTATTTGAACGAAGTTTTATCACTGCCGGATTATTTCGGCCGAAATCTGGATGCCCTGTTTGATGTGCTGACGGAACATCGCGCTCCGCTCACGATCAAACTGATTAACAGAGAACAGATGGAAACCGCACTCGGAGCTTACGGAGAGAGTCTGTTGGAGACTATTTCTGAGGCGGCAGAGGAGAACGGTTATCTGGACATACAAATTTAAGGAGGAATGAGATGAGACTGTTACGAAGATTTCAGTACAATTCACCTGTGGTTTTAACCTTTGCATTGATCTCACTGCTGGTATTGTGGTTAAATGAACTGACAAACGGAAGTTCAAACTGGTTTTTGTTCAGTGTATATCGTTCTTCCTGGAAGAATCCGCTGACTTATCTGCGATTCTTCGGACATGTACTCGGACACAGTGATTGGAGCCATTATATGAACAATATTCTGATGATCTTGGTCATCGGCCCCATGCTGGAAGAAAAGTACGGAAGTATCAATCTGCTGGAGATGATCGTGCTGACAGCATTAGTATCCGGTATTATGCACGTGATACTGTTCCCCAATGCAGCACTTCTCGGAGCCAGTGGCATTGTATACATGATGATTCTGCTGTCCTCTTTGGCCAGCATGAAGCAGAACTGTATTCCGCTCACCTTACTGCTCGTCGGTGCCATTTATCTTGGCAGCGAAGTGGTGAACGGACTGACGGTATCTGACAATATTTCGCAGCTCTCCCATATTGTGGGCGGTGTTTGCGGATCAATTTTTGGAATGGCACTCAGCCATGGAAATAGGAGGCGTTAATTATGAAAAAAGAAAACAAGCAGCTGGCAAAGCAGCTGAGAGCTGAGGCGCTGAAGAAGAAGAAGCAGAAGAGAATCCTCTGCATCGTGCTCAGCGTAGTGTTGGTGGCTGTTGCAGCCATCGGAATCGGAATTGGCGTTAAAATTGCTAATCGTCCGTTTACCTTAAAGTACAGTAAGTATCTGACCGCAGACGGAAAGATCAAAGATGTCAACATTGCAGACTATGTGAAGCTGGGCGACATGAAGGAAATCCTCAAAGCGAACAAGGATGAGGTAATCCCTACCGAGCAGGAAGTTCATGTGCAGATGATGCAGACGATTTCTGATGGAAAGAAACTCAATGAGGATAAGCTTTTGACGGTAGCAGACGGCGATTACATTAATCTTGATTATGTGGGCTACATCGGAGACAAGGCGTTTGAAGGCGGAGATACGGAGGAGAAGGGTACTGATCTGGTGATTGGATCCGGAAGCTACATTGATGGATTCGAGGAACAGCTGATTGGTCATCATCCCGACGAGAAGTTTGAGATCAAGGTGACTTTCCCTGAGGACTACAGCAATGAGGAACTGAAGGGCAAGGAAGCTACCTTCAAGATCGTGATCAACGGTATTTACCAGCTGAATCTGGACGATGAGAAGGTTAAGAAAAAAACCGAGTATGAGACGGTTAATGAGTTTAAGGAAGAAACCGAGAAAAAAATGCGTCAGGACAGAATGCGCACTGCGCTGTGGGATGCATTGTACGAGAAGTGCGAAGTTACCGGATATCCCGAGGCATATTTTCAGAATCTTCAGGATGTGATGTATGTACTGTACGAGCAGCAGTATGAGTATTACAATGCGCTTTACACACAGTACTACGGATATGAGATGTGGAAGAGTATCGAGGATTATTACGGAATGACCGTATCTGAGCTCAAAGAAGAACTGAAGGATTTGGCAAAAGAGCAGGCTGATCAGGTGATGATCGCACAGATGATCTTCGAGCAGGAAGGACTGACGATCTCTGACGAGGAAAGAGAAGAGTATCTGGTGAACTACGGCTACAAAGCGGATGCTTACGATGAGGCAGTGGAGAACAGCGGTAAAGGATATATAGAGCAGGGTGCGATGGTACTCGCTGTGACGAACTATCTGGTAGAGAAGATGGAAGTTGTGGAAATTCCTGAGGCTGACAAATAAAGATTAATTGAGACAAACGATTCCGGGGCGGCCCATAAGTGGCGGCCCCGGTGTTACTTTTTTACTTGACGGAAGGACAGAATCGGTCTATCATAAAAGTGTTACTGTTGATCGACGTTTAGAGGACTTTGATGAGGGACTGAAGATGCAGGCAGAATTCGTTGAGAAAAAGAAAAGAAAATTCACGAAAGAGGATATCCGAACGGTGGTGAGTGTTGCATGGCCGTCTGCACTGGAAGCCTTTTTTATTGCATTGGCCGGAATGGTGGACACTTATATGGTGAGTGAGCTTGATGCTGCGGCGGTGGCGGCGGTCGGTTTGACGACACAGCCCAAGTTCATCGGATTGAGTCTGTTTAACGCGATCAAGATCGTTCTGTCATCCATGGTGGCCAGACGGGTCGGCCAGAAGGATCGGGACAAGGCGAACGCATTGCTGACCATGGGGCTCCTCTACACGATTGTGGGAAGCATCATTGTCAGTATTGTCAGCGTGATGTTTGCAGACCGGTTTATGATTTGGATGGGATCGCAGGCAGATACCCATGAGTATGCGGTGACGTATTTCCGGATTATTATGGGCGGTCTGATCTTCAATACGATCCAGATAACGATCAATGCGGCGCTTCGCGGCACCGGAAACACGAAGATCGCCATGCGGACGAATGTAACAGCGAATATTGTGAATGTAGTGGGGAATTATTTGTTGATAGAGGGACGTCATGGCTTTCCGGCACTGGGCATTTCCGGCGCGGCGATTGCTACGGTGTTCGGCACCGTGGTTG
>JAFQDI010000085.1 GCA_017416055.1 Lachnospiraceae bacterium | reverse complement strand
TATTCGCTGGGTTTGTGCGGCAATCCGTCTCCCGAAACGGTGGTTATGGTCGGTGTGCAGTTGTATTTTCATCCACTTCAAATTGACACAGAAATTGAACGGGATAGTGACTTGAATAATCTTCAAATTTCTTCTGAAGAAATTCATAGGGAGACAGACTAATGGCAACCTGATAATGGCTAATTAAAATTCCAAAAATAACGACAATAAGTGCTGATATCGAAATAATAATCGTACTTTTTCTTTTCATTTTAATATTCTATCCCTGTTACCAAACACTGGATTTCCCACTGTTTTTCATATCCTGATATTTCAATTTCTACATTTGCCATATGATTTTCTCCGTCATATCCAAATGTGATTTTCGGGCTAATTTCAGCCTCTTTGTATGTATGAATATATTCCATTACAACTCCGGTCAGTTCTCCTTCTCCGGTCAAATTTTTCTTTTGCAGCAAAACTTCCATGTCGACGTTTGTCAAATAAATATTTCTATTATGACCTCCAACAAACTCTGTCCAGTATTCATCAAGTCTCCAAACAACGCCTTTGTTCATATCAACATCTGCTAGAGCAATCCTACTGGATGTATCGGCCACAGAGTAACTAGGTGTCCCTACAGCATCATAATCTGCTACCAAATAATTCCCGCCCCAAGAAATTGAACAAAAATCATCTGCCCCAGCTGGTGTCCCGTAAAGGTTGAATAAGGATGACCCCGAACTCCAGGAAGCACTTCCATTCACTTTATAGGAGCCCTCAAAGTTCGCATCAAAAATTTCACTAACCACAATTTCAATTGTAAGTTTCTGATAGTCTTCTGATCTTGATCCGATAATTGTTTCATTTGTGCCTGCATCTTCAACTATATTGTTCTCAAAATTTTCCATTCCAACCGCCATTACTTCCTCCTGAGAAAGTAATTCGCTGCTCTCCACTGTGATGTTTCCGCTTTCATCGAGTAAATATGTTTCTTTTACAAACACAGACGCACAAATTGTCATATCTGTCTGATGATAAGAAAATGGCGTTGCATTTTCTTCGATCAGAATATAGGCGTCCGGAAACTGAGGTGAAAAGACCGTTAACGGCTCCATTAATTCCGCATCGTTTGCCTCAACACAACCCGTCTTAATTGAACAAGATAATAACACAAACATTAACAACATTGCAATTTTCTTTTTCATTTCTTTCTCCTCGTACAATAAGTTTGTTGGGAATTTGTTAAATACCGGGCTATCCGATATCTTTTCTGCTGCACTGCTTGTAGTCTTCGCGTCAATATGCCTTGCCCCAGTATACCATCGCCTTCGCAGGCTTTCCGCAGACAGGGCAAACGTCAGAAATCTGCTCCTGCTCAAAAGGCATGCAGCGGCTGGTCGCACCGGTGTCTTCCTTGATCTTCAGTTCACAAGCCTGATCGCCGCACCACATGGTACGCACGAAGCCGGTCTTATTTGCAACGATATCCTTGAAGGTGTCGTAATCGGTTGCGGAATGGATGTTCTCTGCCAGATGAGCCTTCGCGCGGGCCAGCATATCCGCCTGCATCTTCGTAAGCTCCTCGTTTACCTTCTCAGCCAGCTCATCCAGAGATACCACGATCTTCTCGCGGGTATCGCGGCGAACAATCACTGCCTGATTTGCCTCGATATCCTTCGGTCCCAGCTCCACACGCAGGGGAACGCCGCGCATCTCGTGCTCGGAGAATTTCCATCCGGGGCTCTTGTCGGAGCCGTCCATCTTCACGCGGATGCCTGCCTTCTTCAATACATCCGTCATCTCAGCACACTTCTCCAGAACGCCTTCCTTGCGCTGTGCGATCGGGATCACAACTACCTGCGTAGGTGCGATGCGGGGAGGCAGTACCAGACCGCTGTCATCGCCATGAACCATGATGATCGCACCGATCATACGGGTGGACACACCCCAGGAAGTCTCGTGTACGTACTGAAGCTGATTGTTGCTGTCGGAGAACTGAATATCGAAAGCCTTTGCAAATCCATCGCCGAAGTAGTGGCTGGTACCGGACTGCAGCGCCTTGCCGTCATGCATCAATGCCTCAATGGTGTAGGTCGCCTCAGCGCCCGCAAACTTCTCCTTATCGGTCTTCTTTCCCTTTACAACGGGGATTGCCAGAACTTCCTCAAAGAAATCCGCGTAAACATTCAGCATCTGCTCGGTTCGGTTGATCGCCTCCTCGGCAGTTGCGTGAATGGTGTGGCCTTCCTGCCACAAAAACTCTGCGGAACGCAAGAAAGGACGGGTGGTCTTCTCCCAACGAACCACGGAGCACCACTGATTATATACCTTCGGCAGATCTCTGTGGGACTGCACGATCTTCGAGAAGAAATCACAGAACAGGGTCTCGGAAGTAGGGCGCACGCACAGACGCTCCTGCAGCTTCTCGTTTCCGCCGTGGGTTACCCACGCAACCTCGGGTGCAAAGCCCTCAACATGATCCTTCTCCTTCTGGAGCAGGCTCTCAGGGATAAACATGGGCATGTAAACGTTCTCCACGCCGGTCTCCTTGAACCGTGCATCCAGTTCTTTCTGGATATTTTCCCAGATAGCATAGCCGGTGGGACGGATAATCATACAACCCTTCACGCTGGAATACTCGACCAGCTCTGCCTTCTTCACTACGTCCGTATACCACTGGGCGAAATCTTCGCTCATAGAGGTAATGG
>JAFQDI010000084.1 GCA_017416055.1 Lachnospiraceae bacterium | reverse complement strand
GTCCAAGGCCATTATGGGTATCTCTGCCGTCAACGCTATTTACGAGGCCGGCGAGATTTTGTATGACGGTCAGGACTTGATTCGTATTCCCGAGGAGGAAATGCACAAGCTTCGCGGCGATAAGATCGCGATGATTTTCCAGGATCCGTTGTCTTCCCTGAATCCGATTGTTCGTATCGGTAAGCAGATTACTGAGGCGATGCTGTTGAATTCTGACAAGCTGAAACTCATGTACGATGATCTGATCAGCGATGATCTGATCCGCTACAAAAATACAGTGGCAAAGATGAACATCGAAATTACCAACGAGAAGAAAAAGTTGGACGAGTTCATTGCAGTGACGGAAGCGTTAGAGGGTCTTACCAGAGCGCAGCGCGCGGAAAACAAAAAACTGATTGCAGAGAAGAAGAAAGCATTCAAGGTTTTTGAGGAAGAGACCAAAAAGAAATATCAGGATAAGGCAAAAGAACTGAAGGCTGTTCTTGAGGAGACCGAAAAGAAGGCCAAGAAGCAGGTGGACGAATACAAGGCGAAGGTTACAGCGGAGCACAAGGCTAAACTGGATGAGCTGAACAAGAAACTTGCACAGGCTACCGATAAAGCAGGAAAAGACGCGGTTAAGAAAGAAATTGAGGGGGAAAACCTGAGTTTCACCAACAAGCTGAAGCTGACGAAGGCGGAGGCGAAGCGTCGCGCACTGGAAATCATGAAGGAAGTAGGTATTCCCGAGCCGGAACGCCGTTTTAAGCAGTATCCGTTTGAATTCTCAGGCGGTATGAGACAGCGTATCGTAATTGCGATCGCGTTGACTGCTTCACCGGAGATTCTGATTTGTGATGAGCCTACCACTGCACTGGATGTTACCATTCAGGCGCAGATCCTTGAATTGATCAATAAGATCAAAGAGGAGAGAAACCTTTCCTGTATTTTCATTACCCATGATCTTGGTGTGGTTGCAAATATGGCAGACCGAGTTGCGGTTATGTATGCCGGAAAGATCGTAGAGTACGGTACAGCAGACGAGATCTTCTATGATCCGAAGCATCCCTATACTTGGGCACTGCTTTCCAGTATTCCCGATGTAGACAGTAAGGAAAAGCTGGAAGCAATTCCGGGAACACCGCCCAACATGATTTATCCTCCCAAGGGCGATGCGTTTGCAGACCGTAGTAAGTATGCGATGAACATTGATTTCAGAGAGCAGCCTCCCATGTTCAAAATCAGCGACACTCATTATGCTGCTACCTGGCTTTTGGATCCTCATGCTCCTAAGGTAGAGATGCCCAAGATCGTAAGTGAGAGAATTCGCATATCACTGGAGGAGGATAAGAATGAGTGAGATGAATAACTTAGAGGCATTTAACAGCCAATATAAAATCAATCCAAAAGTGAAACAGAAGCCCGAGCTTCGCGAACAAAATGTTCTTCTTTCTGTTCGCCACTTAAAGCAGTACTTCTTCTTTGGAAAAGGATTTAACCGTCAAAAGTTGAAGGCAGTATCCGATGTTTCCTTTGATGTAAGAGAAGGTGAGTGCGTCGGCATCGTTGGTGAGAGTGGTTGTGGTAAGACGACCACAGGACGCAGTATCATCCGTCTCTATGACATTACCTCCGGTGCGGTATACTATAAAGGTGTACGTGTTAACGCCGGAACCAGATGGAACAAAAAAGAAATCAAGTGGACGAAAATCCGCGGAAATGAAGAAATCAAGGAAATCAAGAAAAACTTTTCCGGTGAGGAAGCTGCCCGCAAAATCAAGGAAGTAAAAGACCGGGTTGCAAAGACAGTAGCTGAGCAGAAGGCAAAGATTAAGCAGATTAATTACGACAATGCTCATGTCAGCCGTAAACTCTCCAATGAGATTCAGATGATTTTCCAGGATCCGGTAGATTCACTTGATCCCCGTATGACCGTAGAAGATATCATCCAGGAAGGTTTGAGAATCCAGGGATTCCGCAATAAGAAGGAAAACCATGATAAGGTTGTGGAGATGCTTAACAAGGTTGGTCTTGTGGAAGAGCACACCTCCAGATATCCCCATGAGTTTTCCGGTGGTCAGAGACAGCGTATCGGTATCGCAAGAGCACTTGTGATGAACCCGAAGCTGCTGATCTGTGATGAGCCGATTTCCGCGTTGGACGTTTCCATTCGTGCGCAGGTGATTAACCTGTTGAACGAACTGAAAGAGGAACTGGGACTTTCCATTATCTTTATCGCCCATGACCTTTCTGTTGTAAAGTACTTCTGTGACACGATTGTGGTAATGTATTTCGGTAAAATCGTTGAGAAGGCATCCAGTGAAGAACTGTTCGCTCATCCGATGCATCCGTATACCAAGGCATTGCTCTCTGCGATTCCTAAGCCCAATCCCAAGTCGGAGAAGAAGAGAGTGCGTATTCTTTATGATCCTGCAACGACTCATAACTACAGTGAGGCTGACAAGCCCAGCTTGAAGGAGATCAAAGAGGGACATTTTGTATACTGCAACACAGAAGAGTTTGAAAAATATCAGAAAGAAGTGAATGCGTAAGGATGAAATTTCTAAGAGAATATGTGTTTCATTCCCCGATTCATTATGGTATCGCATTTGGGCTGAATGTTTTGCTGGTACTATTGGTATTATTTCTGAAAGGCTTTGACCGTATATTGGCGTATATTGATGCGTTCAGTGTAGCGGGTTCGGTTTCCGTTTTGTACGGGTTGTTGATGTTGGTGACCTCCTTGGGAGCTTTCAATATGTTTGGATATGCATTTTCCAGTTTCCGCACAGAGCGAAAATACAAAGATCTTTATGAATATACCATGGTAAAACAGAAAAAGCAGGCCGGAAGAGAAAAGACATACACACCTTACATGATTGTTGGTGTGATATTCTTACTGGTGTCTTATGTATTGAGCGGGTTCGCCCCGACGATTTAAAACAAAAGAAAAGGCATGACGGATAACTTCTGTCGTGCCTTTTTTTGCTTCATTCAATGTAGTTGTTGACATTTTTATCCGGAGTAGTATACTTGTTTCTGAAAATTGAGTTTAGACGTGCAAATGAGAAGAGGGGAATGGCGAGATGAATGTAGCAGTTAAACATACAGGGAATGGCGTGAAGCACGACATTGATATGACCGAGGGAAGCATATTGGGACATTTGCTTCGCTTTTCTCTTCCTCTGTTGTTTGGAAATATCCTTCAGCTTCTGTACAATATGGTAGATACCTGGGTAGTGGGTAATTTTGTCAGTGGAGAGGCGTTCTCAGCCGTTGGAACAGTAGGGCCGATTATTAATTTGCTGGTTGGTTTCTTTTTGGGCTTTTCCACCGGTGCAGGTGTGTTGATCTCTCAGTACTACGGTGCAAAAAAATATGAAGAAGTGGAGAAGACGGTTCATACGGCGCTGCTAATGACCTTCATATTTGGAGTTGTATTTACCATTGTGGGGATTCTCATGGTGCCGTCGATGCTGTTAATGATGAAAACGCCTGCGGATGTGTGGGATGAAGCTACCATTTACCTGACAATTTATTTTGCCGGGGTAATGGGGTTGATGATCTACAATGTTGGCTCCGGTATTCTTCGTTCTGTGGGAGATTCCAAACGGCCATCCTATTTTTTGGCTTTCTCAGCGGTTGTCAATACCGTACTGGATTTGGTGCTGGTTCTGGTCTTTGATCTGGGTGTGGCCGGAGTAGCGATTGCTACGATTGTGGCGCAGGGCGGTTCTGCTTTGTTGGTCATTCTTGTGTTAATTCGTACCAACAGTTGTGTAAAGCTATCAATTAAGAAGTTTTGTATCAACAAGGATATCCTGTTTCGAATTATTAAGATCGGTTTGCCTGCAGCTTTACAGATGGCAGTGACCTCGTTTTCCAATATTTTTGTGCAGTCATACATTAATTATTTCGGGACGGCGGCCATGGGAGGCTGGACGGCATATGCAAAGATTGATCAGATCATTCTGCTACCTATGCAGTCAGTTTCATTGGCAGCGACTACTTTTGTGGGACAAAATCTGGGCAACAAAAATGTGACACGGGCGAAGAAAGGAGTCAGCACGGCGATGCTGATTGCCTGTACATCCACATTAATTCTGATGATTCCGGTGCTGATCTTTGCACCGCAAATGGTGATGTTTTTTAATCAGGAACCGGACATCATCGCTTACGGACAGTTATTTATTTACTGGCTTTCGCCTTTCTACATACTCTGTTGCATGAATCAAATTTACGGCGGAGTGCTGCGGGGAGCGGGAGATTCTACCACACCGATGGTGATCATGTTGCTGTCATTTGTTGGCTTCCGCCAGATCTATTTGTATGTGATGGCAAATCACATTTCCAATACTGTCGTCCCCATTGCCTTGTCGTATCCGGCCGGATGGCTATTATGTACGACATTCATGACGATTGATTATCAAAAGTCCAAATTCATGAAAAAATTCATTTGACATTTTCGAAAGAAAAGGGTAGGATAGTAGTCAGTTAAAAAAAGCTTTGACCGGAAGTAGTAGAAGTGCCCTTCGGCATCAGAGAGTTATCGGTTGGTGTGAGATAACCCGGAACACTTTGAACTGATCTGCGAGCTCCGTGGCCGAACGAGATATTTAGTAGGTCTCGGCGGGAATTCCCGTTATAGAATCCAGAGTGCAGGAGTATTCCTGAATAAGAGTGGTACCGCGTGAGGATCGTCCTTTCGTCTCTTAGGTGAGACGAAAGGACTTTTTTCGTGATAAGGATTGTGGAAGTGCGTTAGCACGGAACAATCCGTAAGACTTATCAATTCTATTCCCCCACTGCGGATACAGAATGTGAGGTAAAGCATGGAAAAGATTTACAACCCCAGAGAAATTGAAAAAAAATGGCAGAACTATTGGGCTGAGAATGAGACGTTCAAGACCGATGTTTGGGACTTCTCTAAGCCGAAGTATTACGCGCTGGATATGTTTCCCTATCCGTCGGGCGTAGGTCTCCACGCAGGCTATCCGGAAGGATATACTGCGACCGATATTATGTCCCGTATGAAGCGTATGCAGGGCTACAATGTACTGCATCCCATGGGCTACGATTCCTTTGGCCTGCCCGCAGAGCAGTATGCGGTGAGCACCGGAAATCATCCCAACGGATTCACTCAGATGAATATTGAGACTTTCTCCCAGCAGCTTAGGGAGCTTGGCTTTGACTACGACTGGTCCAAGATGATTGCAACCAGCGATCCGGAGTTCTACAAGTGGACCCAGTGGATTTTTAAGCAGCTCTATCTGGACGGCTACGCAAAGTATGTGGACATGCCGGTAAACTGGTGTGAGGAGTTGGGAACCGTTCTCTCCAACGACGAAGTTATCGACGGAAAGAGTGAGCGCGGCGGTTATCCTGTTATCCGCAAGAATATGAAGCAGTGGGTCATCAATCAGCCTGCGTTCGCAGAGAAGCTCCTTGAAGGTCTAAATGAGATCGACTGGCCGGAGTCCACCAAAGACATTCAGAGACACTGGATCGGCAAGTCCGAGGGTGTTGAGGTTGATTTTGAAATCGTAGGTGGAGGAAACTTCTCCATCTATACCACCTGTATTGAGACGATTTACGGTATTACCTTCATGGTACTGGCTCCCGACGGACAGATTGTAAAGGATCTGATGCCCAGAGTGCAGAATCCCGAGGAAGTGCAGGCCTATATCAATGAGACTCTGAAAAAGAACGATATGGACCGTACCGAACTGAACAAGACTAAGTCTGGCTGCATGTTGAAGGGCTTGTATGCGATCAATCCCGTGAACGGCAAGAAAGTTCCCCTGTTCATCGGTGACTTCGTTCTGGCCAGCTACGGAACCGGTGCGGTAATGGCCGTTCCCTCCCACGATCAGAGAGACTTTGAGTACGCGATTGTTCACAACATCCCCATGATTCAGGTAATTGAGGGCAGAGATGTGAGCGAGTGTGCTTTTGAGAAGCATGATTATCTCGGAAAGGGCTGTCGGCTCATCAATTCTGAGGAGTTTGCCGGATTGACCGTCGAGGAAGCGAAGGAAGCCATTACCGATAAATTAGTGAAGAAAGGTGTTGCCCGCAAGACCGTAAACTATCACTTCCGTGAGTGGATTTTCGCGAGACAGCGCTATTGGGGCGAGCCGGTACCGGTAGTTCACACCGAGGACGGCATCCATGTTCTTTCTGACGAGGAACTGCCGTTGATCCTGCCCGAACTGGAAGATTATAAGGGCAAAAACGGAAAGGCTCCTTTGGAGAATGCGACCGAGTGGAAGCAGTATGATCAGAACGGCGTGAAGGGTCTTCGTGAGACCTCCACCATGCCCGGAAGTGCCGGATCCAGCTGGTATTTCATGCGCTATATCGATCCTCACAATGACAAGGAATTTGCAGATCAGGAACTCTTAAAGCACTGGCTGCCGGTTGACCTCTATATCGGCGGACCTGAGCATGCGGTAGGTCATCTGATGTACTCCCGTATCTGGAACCGTTACCTCTACGACAAGGGTCTGTCTCCCGTGAAAGAGCCATTCCAGAAGTTGGTTCACCAGGGACTGATCCTGGGTGCCAACGGCATTAAGATGGGCAAGCGTTTCCCTGAGTTCGTGGTTAACCCCAGCGATGTCGTGAGAGATTATGGCGCAGATACCTTAAGACTCTATGAGATGTTCATGGGACCGCTGGAGGTGTCCAAGCCCTGGAATCCCACCGGTGTTGACGGCGCAAGACGCTTCATCAACCGTGTATGGGCATTCTTTACCAACGAGGAAAACATCGTTGACGGCGATGAGACGTTGAAGAAGATCTACCATCAGACCGTGAAGAAGGTGACGGATGACTTTGAACAGCTCGGCTTCAATACTGCCATCAGCCAGATGATGATTTTTGTGAACGCTTGCTACAAGACCGGAAAGTGTGCGAGAGAGTACGCAGAAGGCTTTATCAAGATGTTCTCCTGTATCTGCCCTCACGCAGGCGAGGAGATCTGGCAAATTCTCGGTCACGAGGATACCATCGCTTACGAGCAGTGGCCGGCATACGATCCCGAGGCGATCAAGGAAGATACCGTAGTTATCGGTGTTCAGGTAAACGGCAAGGTAAAGGGAACCGTGGAGATTGCAGTTGATGAGGAGAGTGTATCCGCGATCGCAAAGGCGAAGGAGGTTCCTTCCGTACAGAATGCAATTGCCGGAAAGACGATCGTAAAGGAGATTTATGTCAAGGGCAAGATCATCAACATCGTAGTAAAATAATGTTTTGTTATCAATAGAGCAGGAGTCATCACAATAAAGTGATGGCTCCTGTATTACGTTTAAAAGAAGTGACATTATGAGTAAGCGAAAGAAAATTTCTCTCGGTTAGTCGAGACAAAATCTTACCTTGACACAATGAGAAAAATCGTGCAAAATAGAAGATGACGAGAGAGGTGACATCAATGATCAAAGCATGTATTTTTGATATGGATGGTACAGTTGCGGATACGCTCACGACGATAGCCTATTTTGCAAATGCAGCCTTGGACCACTTCGGTCTGCCCACCATCGATAAAGAGAAGTATAAACTCATGGTGGGAGACGGTGCCAGTGTTCTTGTGCGCCGGATGATGGATGAGGTTGGCGCGCCGGATGAGCTTTATGACCGGGTTCGCACGTATTATAATTCCACCTACGACAGCAATTTTCTGTATCTGACCGAACCATATGATGGAATCTTGCCGATGCTTCGTGAGTTGAAACGCGCCGGGATACGGACGGCCATTGTTTCCAACAAACCGGAATCTACTGCGTGCAAAATCAGCGAGAAATTGTTTGGAGATTTGATCGAGCGATGCAGAGGCGGACGCGCAGGCGTACCGCTGAAGCCAAACCCGCAAGCCGTATTGGAGACACTCGCTGAGTTGGGTGTTGGTCCGGATGAGTGTCTGTATATCGGAGACACCGCGGTTGATATGGAAACCGGAAAACGTGCCGGAATTTATTCCATCGGAGTGCTCTGGGGGTTCCGCGACGAGAAGGAGCTTTGTGAAGCACATGCAGATATGATCGTTTCCTCTCCCACAGAGATTATTTCCATTGCGTTAGGAGGTGAGGAGAGAGAATGAGCAGTATTTTGCATCGCTTGTTTCATGGGAGAAAGAAGCGTGCTGCAGCTTTTGTGGATTTCGAACATTGGTGCATTTCCATGCAGAAGCTTTACGGACAAAAGCCGGATGTTAAAGTATGGTATCAGATGATCAAGCAGCAGTATGATGTAGTCGATGTGGTTTTTTTCGGAGATTTTTCGGGTTCGTTAAGGTATGAGTTGGAGCAGATCCGCTCTGTGACACAGCATATTATTGAGACACAGAACAGCGGAACCAAATACAAAAAAGATTTTACCGATTTTATAATGTTGGATTACATTTACCGCTATAGTATGCACAACCGTAAAATTGATACCTACATTTTATTTACCGGAGACGGACATTTTACTTCAGTTGTAAACTTTTTGATCAATGAATGCGGAAGAGAAGTCATCGTTCACGGTGTTGAGGGTGCAACCAGCAAGAAATTGAAAGATGAGGCCAGTGCCTGTATTGAATTTCCCACAGCAGAACAAAAGAGAGCACAGAGCATTCAGGCGATTCTTCGCAATTTGGATCGATTGAACACCAGAAGAAAAGGGCGTTCATGGGTTACCTTTATGAAGACTGTGCAGACGGTAGCAGAATTGGAAGAGCTTCCCGAGGAGGAAGTAAAGGATGGAATGCAATTTTTGGTCGACGAAGGATATCTGCTTCGTGAGCAGCGTTACAGCCGGGGAAGACGAATTGCGGTACTGTCCGTAGAATGGGAAAAACTGGCAAAAGACGGTTTATATGTGTGTGAAGAGTAGGCGATTGAATGCACAGAGAAGAGTGATCGTTTAGAGGCGGGCGAAAAGAAAAGCTTTGCTCGCTTCTTTTACGGCTATTGTGTTTACAAGTCCTTAAGGAGTTAAAGTTACATGGGAAAATCGCTGTATATTGCAGAGAAACCCAGTGTGGCCAGAGAGTTTGCCGCCGCACTGAAACTGAATAGCGGAAAACATGATGGATATCTGGAATCCGGCGATTCGATCGTGACCTGGTGTTTTGGACATTTGATTACCATGAGTTATCCGGAGGTATATGATCCCAGATTGAAACGTTGGGACTTGTCCACCTTGCCGTTTATTCCGGAACAGTTCAGATACGAAGTGATCCCTTCCGCAGAAAAGCAGTTTAATATTGTGAAAGGGCTTCTGAACCGCCCGGATGTCGAGACGATCTACGTTTGTACCGACTCCGGACGCGAGGGAGAGTATAT
>JAFQDI010000083.1 GCA_017416055.1 Lachnospiraceae bacterium | reverse complement strand
CGGGAGAGTGCCGGCATCCCCGAACACATCCTCTATGATCATCAGGAGACGGCGATTCGTATCCCGATGTTGCCGGATATTCGCTCGCTGAACCTGGCGAATTCTGTGGCGATCGTGCTCTATGAGGCGCTCAGACAGCAGGATTTTGCGCAGATGCAGCTTGCGGGTGAATTGAGGGATTATACTTGGAGATGAGAATGGAGTATTGAAAAATGCTCTAACATCTTTGAAGATAAGAGACAAGCAGGAATAAACGGAAGAGAAACGTTTATTCCTGCTTGTCTCTTATTCAATCAAATGGACTTGCCATTTTGCAACAGACCCCTTAAACTTATCCTCTCGGCAGACTGAAGATAAACTCACTGCCGATACCCTCCGTACTGACCACATCAATATTCTCGCCGTGAGCGGTGATGATCTCTCTTACGATGGCCAGACCAAGGCCCGTGCCCTTTTTATCTTTTCCTCTGGAACTGTCTGTCTTGTAGAAGCGCGTCCAGATTTTTTTGATGCTTTCACGGGGAATTCCGACACCGAAATCCTTGACCGATACAAATACCTTTCCGTGGCGTTCCATGGTCTCGATGAGAATGGAGGAACCGTCGCGGGAGAATTTGATCGCATTGTCCAGCAAATTGTAAAGAACCTGCTGGATTTTTCCCTTGTCGGCCTTCACCGAAAGCTCCTCACCATGGAAGATAAGCTGGATCACCAATCGCCTGGAATTGCAGATACCCTCAAAGGAAGCAACGGTGTTGCGGATCACCTGATTGATGTCGAAAGTGGTCAGATCAAGCAGGATTTTGCGGGACTGGAGAGACTGAAGTTCCAGTGTGCTTTTGGTCAGAGCAGCAAGACGGTCCGCTTCGCCGATTACAATGTGCAGATACTTTTCCTGCATTTCCGGCGGAATCGTACCGTCCAACATCGCTTCCAGATAACCTTTGATGGAGGTCAGCGGTGAACGGAAATCGTGAGAGACGTTGGAGATAAACTTTTTCTGATATTCCTCTGTGTTGCTCAGTTCGTGAGCCATATAGTTCATCGTGTCGGCCAGTTTACCCATCTCATCCTGTGAATTGAGGATCAGTTCGTATTTCAGGTTGCCCTGCGCATATTCCATCGCAGCGGTGCTGATGCGGGAAAGCGGCTTTAACACAAAGATACGAACCAGTAAAATCAATAGGAAAGCGACGGCATACAGAATTAGGAAGATCAAATATTGCACGTTGAGAACCGCTTCTTTGGCGGCAGTAACTGCATTCATGTTTTGATGGATCATCACGTATCCGTAGGTGGTGAAATTGGCGGTGATCGGTGCAGATACGGTTAACACATCCCTGTCGGAATAGTAGCCGAAATAATCTCCGATCATATAGTTTTTTTCACCGCCGGCAGAAGGATCAAAGTCATTAAGAACCTGTCCTGTCAGGCGGAATGAGCTGTCGAAGGAAACCGTACCGTCAGACTTTACCAGCCAGAGGTCCGCGTCCAGCGCCGAGGCAGCACCGTCCAAACTCTCATAGGTGGATTGGCTGGAACCGCCGGTGTATAGCTTCCGACAATCTAATGCAATCTCGTACACACGGTCATACAGCTCACGTCCGTAATGGTCTTCCAAATAAGACTGCGTCAGCGTGGCAGACAGTGTGGAGATGGAGAGCAGACCGATAACTCCTAGGAGAAGATATCCCAGAAGCAGTTTTGTCATGATTGAAAATTTCATCTCTTGACCTCAAATTTGTAGCCGATGCCCCAGACGGTATTGATATTCCAACTGGGGTGCTCACCGATTTTCTCGCGGATTCGCTTCACATGGACATCCACGGTACGGGTGTCACCCATATATTCATAGCCCCAGATGTGATCCAAAAGCTGTTCGCGGGTGAACACCTGGTTCGGAGACGCAGCAAGGAAATAGAGCAGTTCCAGTTCCTTCGGCGGCATATCCACCGTCTCGCCGCGGCAGAGAACGGAGTAGTTAGTGATATTCACGATCAGTTCGGGATACTCCACATAGTTGCCGCTCTGCTTGGGAACAGAGGTTGCGGCCGGAGCAGCGGAAGGTGAAGTGCGGCGAAGCACTGCCTTGACACGAGCAACCATCTCCTTAGAGTCAAAGGGTTTGATGATGTAGTCATCGGCACCCAGTTCCAGACCGAGTACCTTATCGAACACCTCGCCTTTCGCGCTGAGCATGATGATCGGAACCTGAGAGGTCTTTCTCAGTTCGCGGCAGACCTGATATCCGTCCATGCCGGGAAGCATCAGGTCCAGCAAAATCAAGTCGGGGCGGAAGGTCTGGAAAGTACTCAGAGCTGACTCTCCGTCATGGACAATCTCTGTCTCGAAACATTCTTTGACCAGATAAAGGGAGATCAGTCCCGCAATATTTGCATCGTCATCGACGATGAGAATTTTCTGTCTGGTAGTCATAAGTATCGATTATTCCTTTCCTGTTTTAAATTCTACAATGGTCACGCCGGTGTTTCCTTCGCCAAAGGAACCGAGGCGGAAGTTAGCCACAACAGAAGAGCGGCGAAGGTGCTGATGAACGGCGGCCTTCAGTGCGCCGGTGCCGCGTCCGTGAATGATCCGTGCCTGAGGCAGATGGGCGAGATACGCGTCGTCCAGATATTTGTCCAACTTCGGAATCGCCTCGTCGGTAGTCATGCCGATCAGATTCAGCTCAGTGGAAATGGTTGCGCTCTTGCTCACGCCGATGGAGCTGGAGGAGCGTTTCTGTGTCCGCTTTCCGGCAGGAAGCTGGCTGCCCAGAGCAGTGATTCCGCTTTCCTCCAAAAGCTGCAGGTCGGAAACATTCACCAGAGAACGAAGAATACCCATCTGCACATAGAGGTCTCCCTTCTGGTTGGGGAGCGTGCTGACCGTGCCGGTGAGATTGAGGGACAATACCTTCACACCATCGCCAATCCGCAGTTTTTTCGGATCAATGGCCTTTCCGGCAGCTTTTGGTTTCGCCTGTGCCTTGCGTTCGTTATTTTTCTCCATGCCCTTGCGAAGTGCCTCGCGCTCTTTTTCCAATGCGCGGGCAATATCACTGTCGCCGGAGATGCGGTTAATATTTTTAATGGCGGTGTCCGCCGTTTTCTTTGCGTCGGCCAGAATGCGGGCGGCTTCCTCGGAAGCCTCCTTCAGCAGGCGTTCGCGCTGGGCATCAATGCGGTCCTGCTTCTCGGCCAGTTTGTTCTTCAAACCGGCGATCTCAGCCTTGTAACGGCTGATCTCTTCTTTTTCCTGCTCCAGACGGATACGATTTTCCTCAAGACCGGTCAGCAGATCTTCAAACTCCACGTCCTGATGATCCAGACGCTCGGAAGCATCATCGATGATGAATTGAGGAAGTCCCAGGCGCTTGGAGATCGCGAATGCGTTACTCTTACCGGGGATACCGATCAGAAGGCGGTAGGTAGGACGAAGGGTCGCCACGTCGAATTCACAGCAGGCATTTTCTACGCCGGGAGTGGAGAGGGCAAAGACCTTCAACTCGCTGTAATGGGTGGTTGCCATGGTGCGCACCTGCATTCTGTGCAGGAAACTCAGGATGGAAGTCGCCAAGGCCGCACCCTCGGTGGGGTCGGTTCCGGCCCCGAGCTCGTCGAAGAGAACGAGGGAAGCGCAGTCAGCCTTGTCCAAAATCTGTACAATATTGGTCATATGGGACGAGAAGGTACTTAAGCTTTGCTCAATGCTCTGCTCGTCACCGATATCGGCGAACACTTCAGTGAAAACGGACAGCTCGGATCCCTCAAAGGCAGGGATGTGAAGGCCTGCCTGCCCCATCAGGGTAAACAGTCCGACTGTCTTCAGGGAGACCGTCTTTCCGCCGGTATTGGGTCCGGTGATAATCAACTGATGAAACTCTTTTCCCAACTCCAGATTGATGGGAACCACTTTATGGGGATCGAGGAGGGGATG
>JAFQDI010000082.1 GCA_017416055.1 Lachnospiraceae bacterium | reverse complement strand
GGCCATCTGAAGGCGCTTCATCAGACAGAGTGCCATAAAATGTCCCACGTGAAGGGAATCTGCAGTTGGATCGAAGCCGATGTAAAACTTCGCTCCACCATTGTTGATCAATTCTCTGATCTGGGGCTCGTCGGTCACCTGGGCAATCAGGCCGCGGGCCTGCAATTCTTCATAAATCTTCATTTTCCTTACCTCCAATTACTTAAAGTGCTCATTATCCAGTCACTCTTTGTGTATAATCCTCACGGTTCAATTTGCACATCTGATGCATATACACAAAAAGAACCCTCTGTCCCATATCTTGGGACAGAGGGCGAATAAACATTTCGCGGTACCACCTCTGGTTTAAGTATCCCTCGCGGAACACTCCTCTTCGTGTGCCTTCACACACTGAGCGCTTTATCGGGCGCACCCGGCCAACCCTACTTACCTTTCTGTTCAGGCGGCAGCTCCGGAATGTATTCAAGTCAGGCAGGTCAATCCCCTCTCACCAACCGGGAACTCTCTGAATGCCTTGCACTGCTCTACTTGTTTCCTTCTTCGCTTTGCATATTGAATCAAGATTTTGCGCTATTATAGCACAGCTTTTCCAAAAAGGAAAGCCCTATTTTTAAAACCTTTGGTTTAATTCTGACGCTTACTCGACAGAAACCAAATAATAGTAGATAGGCTGTCCTCCACAGTGAACCTCAACATCCAGTTCAGGATACAGCTCCGCAACCTGCTCCTCAAGTGCTGAAGCGGTGTGCTCGCTCACATCCTGGCCGTAGTAGATACTGATCACGCAAGCTTCATCATCTACCATCTCCTCGATCATCTGAAGTGTAACCTCAGTGATGTCCTTTCCATTCGCCAGAATGCCGGCATCGCCGATACCCATAATATCTCCCTCATGAATCTCGAATCCGTTCAGAGAAGTATCCCGAACCGCATAGGTAACTTCACCGGTCTTTACGCGTGCAATCTCCTCCTTCATCATCTCCAGATTCTCCTCAGGAGAGAGATCGGGTGAGAAGTTGATCATCGCAGTGATGCCCTGAGGAACCGTCTTGGCAGGAACGACAACGATCTGCTTATCCTCGGTCAGCTTCGCTGCCTGCTCTGCTGCCAGAATAATGTTCTTATTGTTCGGCAGAATGTAAATCGTGTCTGCATTCAGCTTCTCAATCGCATTCAGCATATCCTCTGTGCTGGGATTCATCGTCTGTCCGCCGGAAATCAGATAATCCACATTCAGCTCACGGAAAATCTCATTGATTCCATCACCAATAGAAACCGCGATAAAGCCGTAGGGCTTTCTGGGCTCATTCTTTGCTGCCTCTGCTTTCTGCTCTGCTGCCACCTTGGACGCCTGTGCGATCAGACGCTCTTCGTGCTCCTCGCGCATATTGTCAATCTTCATACGGCTCAGAGAACCGTAACTCAAGCCTTTCTGGATAGCCAGACCGGGATCATTGGTATGTACATGTACCTTTACCAACTCCTCATCTGCCACCACTACGATGGAGTCACCGATGGACTCCAAATATGCCTTGAACTCTGCAACCTGAGAAGGCTCCAGCTCTTTCTGCAAATTAACGATAAACTCGGTACAGTAGCCGAAGGTGATCTCGCCGAGATCTTCCATGTTTGCGCCTGCACTCACACCGGAGGAAGTCGCTGCCGTCTGAGTCGGAACCGCATCAAAATCCACTTCCTTACCCATATAGGCGTCAAATGCGCCCTTCACTACCTGCATCAGACCCTGCCCGCCGGAATCCACCACACCTGCCTGCTTCAGCACGGGAAGCATCTCAGGGGTCTGGGAAAGCACCAAATCACCGCGCTCAATAATGCCCCGCAGGAAAGCTTCCATCTCAAGACCGGTATTTGCCGTCTCCACCGCCATATCTGCCATACCCTTTGCAACCGTCAGAATCGTTCCTTCCTTCGGCTTCATCACGGCCTTATAAGCAGTCTCTACCGCGCGCTTGAACGCTGCGGCCAAAACAACCTGGTCAATGATCTCCACTGTCTTGATCTCCTTGCAGAGGCCACGGAACAGCTGGGAAAGGATAACACCGGAGTTTCCTCTCGCGCCGCGAAGGGATCCTGAAGAGATCGCCTTGGAAAGCGTCTCCATATTCACTTCAGAAAGAGCCATCACTTCCTTCGCTGCGGACATGATGGTTAGTGTCATATTCGTACCGGAATCTCCGTCGGGAACTGGGAAAACATTCAGTTCGTTGATCCACTCTTTCTTCGATTCCAGCTCTTTTACGCCCGCCAAAAACATTTTCTTCAGCAGGGCAGCATCTATCATCTGATTAACCACTTCTTTGTTCCTCCTTGAAATCAGCAATCAGTAACCCGGACACCCTCAACGAACACGTTGATCCGCTCTACCTCGATGCCGGAGAAATCTTCCACTTTATATTTTACGTTTTCGATCAGGTTGTCTGCCACCGCAGAGATGCTGACTCCGTAAGCAACAATAATATGAAAATCAATACACAGTTTATTTTGC
>JAFQDI010000081.1 GCA_017416055.1 Lachnospiraceae bacterium | reverse complement strand
GTCATCATCCTCATCATCCTCATCACGGTCATCTTCTTCATCTTCATCAGGATCGTTATCCTTATGATCATCATCGGAAGAGTCATCGGTCTCGTCGGATTCCTCAGATTTATTTGTCTCTTCGCCGAATTCTTCATCCAGAACAGAAAGATCAAACTCGATATCGTCCTCGTCGAATTCATCCTCCTCAACGAAGAGATCAAAGAGATCGGGAGCCTTGGCTGCGAGTTTTTCCATGCCTTCCTCCGTGTCGGCGAGAAGAATCACTGCCGAGCAGGTGGGCTCATTGACTGCCTCGAGAATCTGATCAAGGATCACGGGAGCCAGATCACCGGCGTACTCCAGCAACAGGTCACGGCCGTTCAGTTTTTTCAGTGTGGCATGGAAACCTACCTGATTAATCTTATCAATGGCGATACGTGCGACAGGTGCAGTGGGTATACTGCTCACCTCGTGGGCCAGATTGTGTGCATCGCGAATCTGAGTCAATCGGGGCTCGTCATCGTTGAAGGTAATAAACTGGCAATAAATCTTTTCTGTGGGAAGCTCGTCAAGTTCTTCCTCAAGAAGGAGATAGTCCTCGTCAATTGGTTCGTCATCGGAAGGGGAAGCGTAGGACTCATCGACAGGGTCCTCAGAGGGCTCTGCTTCGTCGGAATCGTTGGAGTATTCCTCCTCTGGTTCCTCGGTATCTTCTTCGATGGCCTCCTCGACAGTCTCTTCAGCGGTTTCCTCAGCGGTCTCTTCAGCGGTCTCTTCAGCGGTTTCCTCAGCTGACTCTTCAGCGGGTCCTTCGACGATTTCCCCGTCAGAATCATCAGCCGACTCGACGGAATCTTCCGCGATAGATTCCTCTGCCGTATTCTCGACGGTATCCTCAGCAGTATCCTCGACAGATTCTTCGATTACGTCCTCTGCTGCCTCGTCGGAAGCTTCATCAACAACATCTTCAGAAGGAAGTTCTGTGGCGGTTTCCTCGACTGTTTCCTCGACTGCTTCCTCAGCAGCGGACGCAGTCTCAACCACGGTATCTTCCTCATCAAGTTTCAAGTCCTGCAGACTGTTCAGGCGGCGGGTCTTGGTAAGCATAGAGCCGAAGGAGAAGGTTCTGGTCTGATCGGAAGGCCCGTTCTCGCCGTTTTCCTCCGCAACCGTGCGGAACAGTGTGTACTGTCCATCCACATCTTCGCCAACGCGGTCGACGGAGATGGGCTTGTCAGTCACCCAGTCATTGGTCTCGGGCTGCATCTGGTCATCGGCATTGGACTGGATTGAGTGAGCGAGTTCCTGCTCAAGGGCCATGATGTGATCGGAAGTGATCTTCGCGTTCTTGTCTGCGGGTGCAGTGAGCGGGCTCTGAGTCGGGCGCTGGAAGGATTTGATCTCGGGAACATCGCTGTCCTGAGCCACTTTCCAGGACTGAGCCGCAACTTCATTCAGTTGCTGTTCGTAATATTCACGATTGACGCGCTTTTCCTCCTGCTCCGGAGAAAGGGGAGCGAACTTCGTCTTCAGGTTCATGGCTCTGTCCACATAGGGGCCAACACCAAACCACAGGATGATCTCGTCGCAGAGAGAGACGCACTCATCAGCTTTGCCCGCCTGCTGGTACAGGGTGGCAAGCTCATAGGACCACTTTTCATCAAATTCTCGGCGGCGGTAAGCCTCCAGAATAGAAATGCGTTTTTCGAGGGGCTCCTCGCGCGCGGTGGAAATACGGTATGCAAGAATCAGTTTGCTGGGATCGTTCGGTGCAATCTCCTGGAATTCACGGTACAGGTCAGTTGCTTCGTCCAGATCACCGCATTTTACCGAGAGCTCGGTCAGTTTATACACAATCCGTTTGCCGACAGGCACGCGATGGTAAACTACACTCAATGCGCTGCGCGCATCGCTGTAGCGTTCCAATTTCTCATATACCTGGGCGATCATCATCAGAACCTTTGCATTGGTCGATTTTTCCCAGTTGAGGCCGTCAGCAACCTTTGCTGCAGTTGCGTAATCTTTTCGCTCCACAGCCTTTTTCATTTTGTCGATTTTGATATTGAACTCGTACTTATCCACGGCGTTCTCCCTCGTATTTTCTTTTCGTTACAGTTCCACTCGTCCTTCCAAGGCGCGCAGGAGAGTGACTTCGTCAATGTATTCCAGATCGCCTCCCACCGGAACACCGCTGGCGATCCGGCTCACGCGAATGCCCGTAGGCTTGATCAGCTTGCTGATGTACATCGCAGTGACCTCACCGGGAAGACTGGAGTTGGTGGCGATGATCACCTCGGACACATCCTCCTGCTGAAGACGAATCATCAGCTCTTTGAGGCGAATATCTCCGGGGCCGCGGCCAAGCTCAGGGTCAATGGCGCCATGCAGAACATGGTAAACACCATTGTACTTGCCCACCTTCTCGTAGGCAGCCAGATCGCGGGGATTTTCTACCACCATAATCGTATGTTTATCGCGCTTTTCGTCCCGGCAAATAGGGCAGACGTCCTCGTCAGTCAGCGTAAAGCATTGCCGGCAATAGTGGATATTTGTCCGCGCGTCGGTCATAGCCGAAGCCAGCCGCTCCACCTGCTCGGTAGGCATGTTTACAATGTGAAAGGCCAACCGCTGAGCAGTCTTCGCGCCGATGCCGGGAAGGCGGGACAATTCTTCAATCAGGACAGAAAGTCTGCTTCCGTAGTAATCCATCAGAACGGAAATCCTCCCATACCGCCGGACAGTTTAGCCATCATCGCCTCAGAATCAGCCTCAGCCTGGCGCAGAGCCTCGTTGGTCGCTGCCAAAATCAGATCCTGCAGCATCTCGATATCATCGGGATCCACTACATCTGCAGAGAGCTTTACAGAGAGAAGCTCTTTCTTACCGGAAACGGTCACCTCAACCGCGCCGCCGCCGGCGGCAGCAGTGTACTCCTTCGTCTCCAGTGTTTTCTGCTGTTCCTCCATCTGACGCTGCATGCGCTGTGCCTGCTTCATCAGATTGTTCATATTGCCGGGCATCATTCCGCCCGGGTAACCACCACGTTTAGCCATGGGTAAATCCTCCTTTATAGATAATCTGTTAAGTTATTCTTGCTCATCGCTATTTTAATCGTTTTCAAAGACAATGTCTATATTAAACTTTGCACTCAGATCTTCTTTTGACAAATATTCTACCACCGGTTCGTTGCCCCTGGACAGACGTGCGGTGAAGGTGGCATCGATCTGATAATTTTCCGACACGAAATCGTGAAGCAGCTTGAGTTTATCCGCACCCTGAAGCGCAGCGTCGTACTGGAACGTGTCGGTAAAGACGAGTTCCACCCGTCCCTCGCCGAGGTAATGCGGACGCGCATTGGCGAAGAGTGCCCGTGCCATACCGCCGACTCCGCGGAGAATCTGGCTCCAGTTGTCGGAGATTTTGCGGAAGTCTTCCAGCGTGGACTTGGGAAGAACCACGAGCTTGGAAGGCGAAGCCTCTTTGGAGGGCTGTGTGGAAACAACCTGAGTATCGGTGCCGGCTGCAGGAACCACGGGGGTGCTTTGCGCAGCAACGGGACCGCTCGGTGCGGAGACGGTATAATTTACCGGAACTCCCTGCTTTATCTGATCTTCCAATGTGTTCAGCCGCTGTAAAACCGCATCCGGGGTCTGCTCCATTTCCGGATGAGCCAATCGGATAATCGCCAATTCCAAAAGAACACGTTTGGAGGAAGCGTAGCGCATCTGATTTGACAGTTCGGACAGTACACGGATGTAGCGCATCAGCTGATTCATATTTAGCTGCTGAGCCTCATTGCGCAGCTGATTAAGGCCTTCCTCAGTCATATCCAGCACATCGGCTGTCACGTCAGAGGTCATCACCAGCAATAGATTTCGCAGATACCAGATAAAGTCGGTGACAAACTGGCCCAACTCCCGGCCCTGCAGGAGCAATTCATCGATCATCCCGATGCACGCTGCGGTATCGCCGGACACCAAATGACTGAAGAATGAACTGAAGATCTCATTGTCCACAGCACCGAGAACATCTAAAACCTTCTCGTAGGTCAGCTGCTCGCCGTAGAAAAAGGCGATGCACTGATCGAAGAGGCTGATAGAATCTCGCATGGAGCCGTCACCCTTCCTTGCGATGTAGCGAAGTGCCTGATCGGTCACGTCGATATCCTCGCCCAGCGCCATTTCCGAGAGGCGCTCTACGATAGTTTCGCCCTCAATGCGGCGGAAATCGTACCGCTGGCAGCGGGAGAGAACGGTGATCGGGATCTTGTGTACCTCAGTGGTCGCCAAAATAAAGATCACGTAGGCGGGTGGTTCCTCCAGAGTCTTTAAGAGTGCATTGAACGCACCGGTGGAGAGCATGTGAACCTCGTCGATGATGTAGACACGGTATTTGCCCTCGGCGGGAGAGTACTGTACCTCCTCGCGGATCTCACGGATATTGTCAACGCCGTTGTTGGAAGCGGCATCAATCTCGGAAACATTGAGCGAAGCACCTGCGGCAATCGCCCGACAGGTCGCACAGGTGTGGCAGGGACTTCCGTTCACAGGATGCTCGCAGTTCACTGCCTTCGCAAAAATCTTTGCAACGGAGGTCTTTCCGGTACCGCGGGTGCCGGTGAACAGATAGGCATGTCCGATACGGTTTGAGATAATTTGGTTTTTCAGTGCCGCAACAATATGGTCCTGGCCTTTGACATCGTCAAAGCCGGAAGGACGCCATTTGCGGTAGAGTGCGGTGTAGGACATGGTAAACCTCCGAAAGTATCAATACTCATCTTCTAATTATAACCTAGGTGTCGGTTGCTTACAAGCTAAATTTTCACATAAAACAGGGGGAATTTCATGGAAAAAGCAGAAAAAGGATTGTATTTCTCTTTCTTTAGCAGTACGATAGAAAGAGAAGGAAATCCTCATCGACAAAACGAAGAGAGCGATTGGGAACGGATATGTAGGCGGGCCCGAATCCGAGGCGAAGCGGTTCGCCGACATCATGAGCCCGATTTATAAGAAGCACCGTGCGAGGAGGAAACCGCGGATTTTCCTTCATTGGCAAGTCAGAGGGAGAAGCGTGAGAGAGGCGACGGTGCGAATGTTGTCGGTCATCTATGATAATATATGCCATAGCGGTCAGAATGTGACTCTAAGAAGGAGGAGATGTAATGAAGACGAAAAGGAACTTGAGCATGCTTACGGTGGTCATGATGCTGTGCGTCATGCTGTTCTGTCCGGCAGTTCCGGTCACGGCAGCAGAGAAGTGCACCAGTGTGGAGCAGGCGGCGGCATTCGTGCGGGAAGCGATGGAGAATCGGGAGGCGGAAGTGAACATCACCTATCCCGTAGCGAGAGAGCATTTGACTGAGGGAGAGATCATGGCGATTGTGCAGGAGATTTATAACGAAGCGATCAGGCACACCGGCGTGGGAACCCAGGGAGATTATCTGTATTTCCATGAAAGCGAACTCCGATATGGATATGGGTATTCGGATGATGGCCTCAGTCCGTCGGTCGACTGTACGTTGTCATTTCAACTTATCTACTACACGACAGCCGCACAGGAAGCACAGTTAGGTACAAAGGTCAATGAAGTGTTGGCATCTCTGAGTCTGAACGGAAAAAGCGACTATGAGAAAGTAAAGGCGATTTATGACTACATTTGCGAGAATGTCGTCTACGACTACACGAATTTGGATAACAAGGCATACACGCTGAAATATTCCGCGTACGCGGCACTGATCAATGGAACATCTGTCTGCCAGGGCTATGCGAACCTGTTTTATCGAATGGCCAATGCGGCAGGATTGGATACCCGCATTATTTCCGGAACCAGCAGGGGGCAGGGACATGCATGGAATATTGTGAAGATTGATGGAAAATATTATAATCTGGACAGCACTTGGGACGCGGGAAGGTCTCAGTATTCTTACTTCCTAAAGGGAACCGGTGATTTTGCGGAACATACGCCTGATCTTAATCATCCCACCGACGGTGTGACCTATCCGATTTCTGCGACGAACTATCCGATTCCGGTGCCGGAAAGACCCACGGAGGCTCCGACGACCGCCCCTCGCCCGACCGAGGCACCTACGGAAGAACCTACCGAGGCACCTACAACCGCGCCTCGCCCGACTGAAGCCCCCACAACAGCCCCTCGTCCTACCGAGGCCACCACGGAAGAGCCGACCGAGGCTACGACGGAGGAACCAACGGAGGCTACGACGCAGAGGCCAACCGAGGCTACCACAGAAGTGCCCACCGAGTCACCGACAACTGCACCTCGTCCGACGGAAGCTCCGACGAAGGAAACGACAACGGAAGCCGGTAACACAGAACCTTCCACACAGAAGCCCACGAAAGAGCCGACGACAGAAGATCATCCGACCGAAGGTGAAACAGAGGGAACGACTGAGGTAACTGAGGAGGAACCGACCGCGGAAGAAACTCCCGAGGAGCCGACAACGGAGGCACTTGAGGAGGAGTCCACCGAGGAGGCATCGGCAGAAGAATCGACGGAAGAATCTACGGCAGAGATGACCGAAGAAGAGCCGACAACGGAAAGTTTTGAGGAACTGACGACGGAAGCACCCGCGACAGAGTCAGAGCCGACAGAACCGGTAGAGGAATCGACAGCCGAAGATCCGGAAACGAACACAACCGGAAATGATTCCGATGCAATCATTTATATTGCGGCAGGAGTAGTGGCAGCGGCAGGAGCAGCCATCGTTGTCGGTGTGGTGATTTACAAAAAGAAAATGAATCATGCATGATAAGCAATCAAGGGCTGTCGCTGACAGCCCTTTTGCTTTGCGCTAAAGAATTACAATTTGCTCTGTTTCATGATCAGTAGCCGCTGACCGACTTTTAGCTCGTCACTGTTCAGTTGATTTATCGTCCGGATTGAGTCGACGGAAGCGTGGAATCGCTTAGCCAATTTCCAAAGGGTATCGCCCGGCTGAACCACGTAACCGACGAGCCCCGGCAGCTGATGGATTTTTTCCTCATCAAAGGGGTGCTCTTCCACACGAATGATCAGCGGACAGGTGAACTGCCTGCGAACGAGGGTGTCCGCGCGGACAGCGGCTTTGATTTCCAGATCATTTCCGCCGAGCATCATGGCGGACAAAAATTCCAGCGAGGGGTTGATTTGATAGAGGCAGTTGTTGTCAATTCCCGACGCATCAATGGTGTAGCTGAAGGGGAGCAGACCGGTGACTGATCGGATTGGCATAGTATCGTTGGCAGTCAGAAGCATCACCCTCACAGAGAGGGTTCCCTCTAACGCGATACCATCGTCGGTCAAGTGCTGTTCGTCCAGGTTGACCGTACCGTCAGTGTGGATGATCTGAAGAATGCGATCGTCTGTTTTCACATTCAGTTTTCCGCCGACCTCGATATTTGCACTGTTGCGGGTCAGGATAGTTTCCAGGTCGGCAAAATGATATTCCGGTATGAGCTCCAGTTCGGGAGAGTACAGGTCGGTGACGATAGAGAACCGTTCCTCCTCGTAAAGCCTGATGTCTAAATCAATCACCGCTTCAGTGGTAATCACGCGCAATTCGCTGTCATAGTCGGCCTCAGCGCGAATCAGACAGCTGCCGAGCCGAATGTCCCCAAAGGGGATCATTTCCTGCGAAGCGGAGGGCAGGTCGATCGTTTGGTGAATGGGAATCGCTTTTTCCACCCATTGGATCGGGATGTGATCGGCCTCACCGCGGTAGAGGCAAAAGATTTCCAGCTCACCCTTCAACGTCAGTTTTCCATCGCCGGGCAACAGTTCAACGCCCCGCAGACTTCCGCCGGTCCACAGCAGTTGACCGATAACCGGAAGAGAAGAGGGTAGATCGAATTCATCCTTCACCCGGCAAGTATCCTTGTGGCGGAGTGAGAGTCGGGTGATTTCCAAAGGCTCACGGATGGTTTCAGCTGCGGGCCCGGAGATCTCTAGTGGAAGATGGTGGTCAGCCAGACTTTCCGCCGTGAGTGTCAACAGGACGATTGCCTTCACGCTGATTTTGCGGGAGTTGATGATATCGACGGAGAGATCTTCAATTTCTCCTTTTACCTGCAAGTAATCCCGTTCTTCTAATCCTTCCAGGTTGATTCGTTCTGAAAACGTTAGTTTATCGGTCAATGGATCAGCAAGTCGCCCACCGGGAGCCTGATAGAGAACCTGAAAGTCCAATTGACCATTGACCTCAGCTTTCCCCGGGGTCTTGCGGACATCAGTGATGATCAGATTGCCCCGATCGGCAATCAAATGATCAATATCCGGCTGCACATCCGGCACGATAAAATCGTCATCCAACGTGATCTGTGTGAGTGCAGTCCCGCGGACAGTAGCGGTATGTATGATTTTCGTGGTTAATTCCATATTGCCTCCTTTATGATATGGGTGATAGGTTTACCTGCGTCTGCAGGGAATGAATGTGTTTACTTAAAGACGACGGGTTCATCCCTGTGCTCTGTTTTGATGACAACGAACGGGTAAGAAGGAATCTTGTGCGCTTGATCTTCAGCGGAAGGACCTAATAGTTCTGTGTCAATGACAATAGAATTCTCGGTCAGCCAAAGTCCGTGGATGGAGTAGCAGTATCCTCCGGTGGGCTGTTTGCCTGCGCCGATGACAATATAGAGGAAATTGCCGTCGGTATAAGTCAGAGAAAAGGCAGCCTCTTTCTTGGTTTGAATGATTTGCAACAATTCTTTCGGAAGTTCGTCGGCAGGGACAACGGTAAATTCCAGTGGGGTTCCGGTCTCGTCCTTTGGGGAGGAACTGCAGGAGCACAGGAGAAGAACTGACAGCACGGCCAATAGAAAAGAAAAGTAGCGTTTCATGAAAGCCTCGTGAGG
>JAFQDI010000080.1 GCA_017416055.1 Lachnospiraceae bacterium | reverse complement strand
TGGTTCCGTCCGCAACATTTTTCGTCGTCGTGGACTCAGCATGAATACGGTGCCCCATCAACCGCTTGGGGATATATAAAAACATACCTTTCTTTCCGGCAAGGCCGGCCCAAGTCTTATAATCACAGCCATTCACATACTGCACATCGAAAACGCCGGGGCTCAGATGCTCCTTCACCAGAGTCACTGACGGACAGCAAATAGGATTTCCCAGAGAAAGTACTCTTCGCTTAATAAAAGAATACCGACCCAACCGACTCAAACGCAACGGGAACAGCAAGATCCTCTTGATGGTAAGCAGTCGGTTCTTCTCCACCTTCCGTCCGTTCTTCAGTTCGTAATAATCCGTAAACGCAATTTGTACCCGCTCATTTTGATGCTGGTTCAGCGCATCTATCGTCCGGCTTAAAAAATCCGGCTCATAAATATCATCCTGATGGGCAATCGTCACCAGCGGTGTCTTTGCCGCATCGTATCCGAAATTCCAGTCTCTGGCGATGGAGGATTCCCCCCGATTGACCACCAGTGGAAGCTCATATTTCGCACATATCGCCTCAATCCAAGCATTCGGTGTCGATGTGGAAACCAAAATACGGCTTTTTACCGTCTGTGCACGCAACGAGCGAACTACTTCCTCAAGATACTGGCTCTCCTTATACGCACATACTACGAAGGTATGGTCTTTCTCTGTGTACATAGCGTTCTCCTGCTCCGTCCCGGTCACTCTTCTTTCTGCTTATCCCGAAGCGCGGTGGACTGCACCAATTTCTTTACCTTGTCATCTAAATCGGACAGCTGCCTTGACAGCAAAAAGTTTTTAATCAACAGCAGGAAAATGATGATCATGAAGATACAGTTCACTTCCGACTGGATTCCCAAAACCCGGGCAATCAGTGTCAAAATTTGAGGGAAGATGCTGATCAGTAGCAGAAGCGACACAAAGGTTAGCCAAAACATGGACTCTTCTGCCTTGAATTTTGATTTTTTGATTTTGCCCCGGATATAAACCAGCGTAAACACACAAGCAATAATCAAAATGATTCTCAACGTCAGCGACATATCACTTTCCCCTCTTTCTCAGCAACTGAAGAATCAGAATGGAGAAGCACCTCACACTCATGTACTTGACAGAGTTGGCAAAGTTCAGATAGCTCTCCCCGGCCTCTCTCTCCTTCATCGTCACCTGATATTCTTTTACGGTGTGCCCACACTTCAAAAAGTAGGACACGGTTTCCGGCTCCGGAGCGAAGCTTGAGTCGTAGGCCATTTTTTTAATCACGTCTCTGCCAAACAGTCTCATTCCGGACGTAGGGTCATTGATCTTCTTTCCGGTTGTCATCCAAATCAGCGCCCCGATCACTCTACTTCCCATCATGCGTGGCGTAAACGGCTTCTTCTCCGTCACGAACCGAGATCCGATCACAATATCCAGATTTTCCGTTGTCGCCAATTCCACCATTCCGTCAATATATTCCGGCTGATGCTGGCCGTCTCCATCAAACTGAAGCGCATAATCATATCCGTTTTCGTATGCGTAGCGCAGACCGGTCTGAAATGCACCCATCAAACCTAAGTTTACCGGAAGATCGATCAGATTGTAATGCTTTTGTCTGCAGATCTTCGCCGTGTCATCCACCGATCCGTCATTGATGATCACATAATCCCAATCTCCTGCGTTCTCAAGGCTCTTCACGACTCGTTCGATATTTTCCGCCTCATTATATGCAGGAATGATAACCAGTACCTTTGCCAACTCGATTACCCTGTACCTTTCACTCAATAATTTATCCGATTAACGAACATCCCAATACCTCTTGTTCAGACTACATGCCCGCACTAACCAACCCGGCAGCTTCCTAAACCGTTTGCCCAGGAAAAATCCTGCATATCGGCATGCACAATTCAACATAAAGTAAGGTGCCAGATAAAGTCTGCCATCCTCCCGCATCCGGGACAGACAATACTTCACCAGCTTCATTCCCTCTTTCTCGGAGGAAACCGCCGCAAACACTTCCGGGTGTTCCGCCTGAGAGACTGCATTGTCAAAATTGCGGTGAAACTGATCCGAAAGCCCCAGATTGTGGGAATGATACACTTTCGCATCGGCAGCATAACCCACTCCGTACCCGCCAAGTATCGCAGCCGCACCGAACAACATATCCTCATTAAATATGGTTTTTTCCGCAAACCCGCCCAGCCGGTCAAACACATCTCTGCGATAGGCTGAACACACATTGGAGTTGCAGAAAGCCTTGATTCCTCGGATCGGAATGTCCTTCGCCGTGCGAAGCTCACTGCCTTCCGGGTAATTGAACTCCCGGATATACCGCTCAACCGCCCGACAATCCTCATACGGGAGCTGGCGGGCATAAGCTGCTGCCACAGTGACCGCATCATTTCGGGAAAGTTTCCCGTTGGTTCCATCTGCGCCGACAGAACCGTCGGTAACCGCCCGGACCAACACCTCCAGTAGCCGATCATCCGCCGGTACCGCGTCCTGCGTCATAAACACCATCACTTCTGCCCGGGAAAACGATGCCCCCAAATTGCGGGTCCCACCGTGATCAAATCGCTCCTCCGGTATCTCACAAAGGATCTTCTTCGCTTCCGACGGACAGTTTTTCATCGGCTTTCCATTCTCGTCACAACGAATCACCGCATCCGCCTCATACTCCGGTTCATCTTTCCGGACCTCACCGGTATGCACTAGAATAATCCGTTCCGGTGTAAGCGTCTGCGTCTTCAATGCCGTCAGCAGTCTATTTACTTTTTCATCCGGGTGATAAATCGGAATGATCACATCCACCGACGCCATAACAAACCTCTCATCTATCCTTGCTGCTGCGTTTTTTTCTCTTTCGACTTCTTCTGTCGATCACCCACATCCCTAAACCATCGCTGACTGCGAACCGAAATTCCGGGCAGATCATCGTGATCCACTCCAGCATATGGAAGAAAAACAGATAAAGCTCCTGTCCTTTCTCCTTCGGTGTCCCTGCGTAGGGTGTCATTTCCAGATACTTCTCATACCATTTGCGATAAGGGTTCAGATTCCCCCTCTTCCAAGGGCGCTCATCTCCCAAAAAATGAAGGATCGCGGGATTTTTCTTCGCCTTGCGCAGCTGCTCTGCGGGAACGACCGCATATTCGTTAGTTCTCAAAACCAGCGACGAATAAGGGAAATAGCGAAGCGTCGTATAAAAATTATATCTCGGCTCCAACAATTTAATCCTGCCCTGAAGCGCACCGTTTAATGTGTCCTGATCGCAAGCAAACAGTCTTCCGTCCTTCTTACGATAAAATTCGATCAACTCTGCCTGGACATTTTCCTGTCGCCAGTATGCCAGGTTGATCAGTAAAACGCCTGAATTAATATAAATCTCTTCTTTTTCCAGATCGATCTGTTCCTTGATCTTCATTCCGACAGTGGGCTCAGCCACCGCAGCGATCGCATATCCCTCCAAGCTCGTCTCCCACAACTCAGACAGTGAATCGCACACAACAGTGTCACAGTCCAGATATAGAATGCGCTGCTCTGATGACGGAATCATCTCTGCCATGAAAAATCGGCTCAGTGCGCTGACATCAAAACCTCTGGTATCGATCTCGTAAGGAAAACGGCTGCGCACATCCCCCAACTCGAGCACAACCAACTCTCTGCCATATTGATCCGCGATACGCTCAAGCTTCGCGATCTGTTCTTTTGACAGCTGATTCGATAAAATATAGACACGTATCGTCTCCTCTGCCCGATTTCGATCAAACAGAGAACACATGCTGGTCGCCAGATGTCTGGCGTACCCGTCATTGGACGCATATGCTACAACCATTTCACACCCCACTCTATTGTTATCTCCGGCCTCAAACCCCATTCGCTCTGAGGCTATTCACTGCTTTTTCGTGTAGTTCACGATTTTCATATAGTCTTCGATGTAATCAATCTCAGACCAGAAATACGGTGCCACATCAAGCGCCCGAACCTGCTGCTCCAAGCAATGATCGTACAAGATCACTTCCCACCAGGTTTGGTAGTTGCCCTCGTCCACCATCTGTTCCAGAATCTCTTTGAAGCGCTTCATGTAAGAGCTCTTCACTTTTCCAAAGCCCACATACTCACAGTCGCGATCCTCCGCCGGAAGTTCCTTTCCGTATTTACGGATATATCCGTCCTCAAGGCCAAACAGATAATCTCCCTCCAGCGCACGTCTTGTATCGGACAGCAAAACCGTCTCTTCCGGACTGTCCAAAAGAAGATTTAGAATCTCCTCCTCGAAAAACACATCCGCATTTCCAAACAGGTAATCAGTATCATCCTTCAGAAAATCCCGCGCGAACCAAAGAGATGCCACACTGTTCGTCACCCGATAGAACGGGTTTACCACAAAGTTCACTGGCAACCCTGCCAATTCTTCAAAGAACAGTTCTTTTTTATATCCCACGATGATGGTCACTTCGATCCCATGTTCCATCAACAGCTCCACGGTATGACGGATCAACGTCTTTCCATCACCTACATCCAAAAGGCTCTTCGGTTTGGAAATTTCTCTGCTGATTCGGCTGCCCACCCCGGCTGCCATTAACACTGCTCGCATACTTCCTCCAATCGCAGGCTGATAGCCTGCCTCTCTTTTCCGTCAATCGCGGTCCGCTGCCAAAAATGCCTTCAGAAACTTATCCATCACACGTTTGGATCCGGTAGTGATGCGGATATATTTGCTCAAAAGCGGATTGCCGTAAGTCTTAATCAGAATTTTGTGTTCTTCTCTCAAGCGCGCTGCCACCTTCGCCGAATCGGTCTTCGGCAGGATAAACAGAAAATTACCCTCCTGATCATGACAGGTATAGCCGTGCTTCTCCAGCTATTCCAAAAGAAATCTTCGTCCTTCTTTCTCGACTCGGATCAACTCATCGATCAACTCCGGATGATCCATCAGACGTTCTCCAAACAGAAGCGCCACTGTATTTACCTCCGCGGAGGAGCGGACGTGATTGATATATTCTACCAGCTGCTCTGAGCCGATGACCGCACCCAATCGGCATCCGGCCAGCGAAAACAACTTAGAAAACGTTCTCAGTAATAACAAGTGATCGTATTCATCAATCAGCCTGATGAAGGTATTCGGATAAAAATAGTGGTACGCCTCATCGATCACCATAACCGCTCCGCACTGCGCAGCCCTCTCGGCCACTGCGCGAACCTCACCCTCGGTAAAGGTTCTTCCGATGGGGTTGTTCGGATTCAACAGCACCACGAGATCTGTTCTGTCGTCGATGGTATTCAGAATGTCTTCTATCTCGATTTTGAACTCACTATTGTAAGGTACTCCGACGTGCTCATATCCGTACATGTTACAGTAGACCCGATACATCTCAAAGGTAGGGGTTACTGTCACAACCTTTGCTCCTTTTTGTACAAACGTCTCCATAATATATCGGATAGCGGTATCCGAACCACTGGTGGCACAAATCTGTCCGGGCTTCACACCCAAAAGTGCTGCATATTTCCTGCAAAAGTGTCCCGGCTCCGGATAGGTCGCTAATATCTCAGGCGTTATCTCCGCAAGAACACTGTCCACAAACTCCCTCGGCAAGCCTTCCGGATTCTCATTCATATCCATCCGAAGATATTCCGCTCTGCCTTCCTCGGAAAAAACCCGGACACAGTTTTTGATCTCTTCATTTACATAGTAGTTGCTCATGTATGATTTCCTCATTTTCTACTCGCTCAGTCCGCCCGCGATCAGCTGACTCAGCTCCGCAAACGCCTTTTCCTCGTCCGTTCCGGTGCAGATCAGCTCTGCTTCCTCACCGGCACAGATACATGCTCCGAGTACGCTAAGCACACTCTTTACATTGATCATCGAATCCTTGTATTTAAACTCAATTTTGGATAAATACTTCGTCGCATGCTTACACAACACTCCTGCCGGCCGCATATGCAGCCCGCCGGGCGTGACAATCGTTATTGTTCCCTTAACCATGTTTCTTCTCCAATTCTTTTGCAGGTCACTCTACCGCTCCTGCAGTCGTTTCCTCGAAGGATTCCTCCCCGGTCTCCTCTTCGCTTCCTTCTTCCGACGGTGCTTCCGTCGCCCCTACTTCGGTCGCATCCTCAGATTCATCTGTCTCACTGTCGGTCGTCTCGTCGTCAGTCATGTCCTCGCCGGTAGTTTCCTCCGGCTCAGTGGTTTCCTCTTCGACCCTCTCTACGGTAATTTCCAGTTTGTCCAGCACATCAATCTGAAGACCATCGATCTCCTCTACCTCAAGGACAAGGCTGTATTCGCCTTCATCCAGCTCGCTCACATCTACACTGAGCTTAACGTCCTCATTGGTGATGTTCTCCCAGTCACTCATCAAACCAAAAATGCTGACCTTGATCATCTTTTGCGCGATAAGATAGTTCTTTTCCTCGTCCCGGCCAATGATCTCGATATTCTTTACAGGGACCTCCAGTTCCAGTGTTCCCTCCGCTTCAACCACCAGCGTGACGGTAACCTTCGTATTGCCTCCGGCAACACTCACATTTTCAGGCAGATAAGAGGTGAGGTCAATCTCTTTCACGATATCTCCCTCCGCGCCAAAGGCATCCATCTCGATCTGTATCTTATCCAGGCCAGCAACCGACTGTTTGCTTCCGATCACGGAGATGGACTGATTGCTGATGCGGTAGGTGATATAGCGATATCCTTCCGCCACGTTATCTTTGTTCTTTACCACAACGTCAATGCTCACCGGACTGGTCTTCTGCACCACAATGTGAGCATCCACAGTTTCGTGATTCGTGCCAATATCCAGATTTCGGATGTTCAGTTCAGTCCCATTTGCATTGAAATAGCGCAGTTTCACCGAGATCTGCTCATCATCCAAACTCTGGGAAACATCCACGATCGCCTTGACCGAAGCAACTTTGGCGATCTGAGACTCCGGACCTCTCAAGGTCACCGTATTTTGGGACAGCGTACACTGACGGTATACATAACCATCCTCAATCTGGCCTTCCTGAACCGCCTCGACCTCAAATGTCTTATTGATGATTTTTTCCGTCTTGATCTCGACAAAGAAATTCGTCTGTCGCCAGCTTCTCACCAGTGAAACGTTATTCACCAACTGTACATTAATACCGACGTTTCCGGTCACGCCGTAAATCTCGTTCAGATTCACTGTCGCCTTAAAGTCTCCGGCCTTAATCTTATCTCTATCTCTGGTTCGTGTTGTCACCTCAACCGTCGCGGTCTTTTTACCGATTACCTCATAGATCATCTCATTGTCCGTGATCGCGCTCTGCTCGTTGAGGAACTCAATCGGTATCCCGCTGATGGTAAATGTCGTCACCGGATCACTCGTATTCATAATCAGCAGCCAGATCATCACCGCCGCGATGACTGCAATCAGTTTTAATCCCCAGTTATTTGTCAATCTTTTTCTCATTCTTATGCCTTCCCTTCAGCAGTCTGCGCTTGGGCTGTTCTTCCACACTCTCCACCAAATTCTGCATCAGCAGAGCAGTCAATCCCTCTGCATTCATGTGGCGTACCAATCTTCCCTCCAATGCGGCAGACACATAACCGGTCTCCTCAGACACAATCACCGTAATACTGTCGGTGATCTCACTGATACCCAACCCCGCACGATGTCTCGTTCCCAACGCTTTGCTGATCTTCATACTGTCAGACAACGGAAGATAACAGGTCGCCGAAACCACGCGATTTCCTCGGATAATCACTGCACCGTCATGGAGCGGTGTGTTGTGCTCGAAAATATTCAACAGTAACTGACTGGTCACCACACCGTCGATGGGAATACCGGTCGCAATATACTCTGTCAGCGGAATATCTTTCTCCAATACGATCAATGCTCCGGTGCGGGTCTTGCTCATCTCAAATGCCGCGTGCACGATTCCCTCCACCACAGCCTTGCTCATCTTATCCTGACGATTCTTTCCGTTTCCATTCTGAAGAAAATGCGAGAACACATTGTTTTGGCCAAGCTGCTCCAACGCCTTTCTCAGCTCCGGCTGGAAAATGATCACCAATGCAAGGATTCCGATATTGAACACCTTGTCCGCGATCCATAGAATCGTGTTCATCTCAAAAACAGCGGCCACGATGATAAAACCAATCAGCACCAAGAATCCTTTTAACAATATCCACACTCTGGTGTTTTTGATCCAAAGCATAATCTCATACAGCAGAAAGGCAATAATCGCCATCTCTACCACATCTGTGACCCAGATATCTGCAAATGACACATTCATGTATCCCTCAAAAAATGCCACAAGCCGATCCATCTACTTCCTCCCCTTTACCGTTCCTCTAATTCCGGTAACTCTCTCGTTATGTCCACCGCCGATACCTCCGGAATTGCCGACGTGTTTTCCAGCTCCTTTCGAATGTTCAGCTTTTTCACCTGCACATCCGGACGGCTGATCGCCATCTTTGGTACCGCTTTTACATAATAGTAATATTCATCATCCTCAAATTGCACATACTCCGTCTGAAGGTAGTCCAGCGGCAGCAGCATAAACTGCGCCACATAAGCCAACAGTGCCGATCCCGCCGCTCCCAGCAGCAACGTTACCACAGACATTCGGACGTCCATTGTAAAAATGCCGATGAGCGCCACCAAAACTCCGGCCGCCAGTCCGGCTCCCGGAGCGATCTGCTTCGCATAATCCAGCTTCAGACAGCCAATAATGCGGGCAACGATAAACATCACACACAACACAACGCACATTAACCACATCTCCGTATGGTTCATCAAGCCGTTCAACAGCTGCGTAAATTTCTGCATTAGCTCATCTGACGTTGTCGCAGAAAACGCGTTCGCGTTCTTTCCAATATACGTGAAAACATAGTAAAACAGTGTTCCTGACACAATAGGCAACAACTCGATCAGTGTTCCGGTCATTCCCACAAACAATACCACCGCATAAGGTATCTTCAGGTAGTGAAATACCGGCAACAGTAACACCAACAGATTCATCTCCGGGCGCACCGCATAATTCACACAGAACATCACGACCATCATCGCCCCAACTGCCAGCATCACTTCCATCGACAAACTGTATAAATTCAGCAAAGCCACAACACCGACCAAAAAGATATCCAGCCCGGTGGGAAGCCATGCTCCGATCAAACTCACCGCTAACAGAAGCAGCGGATTGGCCACCTCACCGAACCCGATACTGTCATTCATCACTAACAGTGCGCTATACATCGCCGCAAATCGACCAAGCGGTTTGATGACCATCGAATATTTTCCGTAGAAACCACGGATATTCTCTCTAATCAGCAGCAGATTTTCCATCATCACTGCTCACCATCCTTTCCAAACGGCAGCTTTCCGGTAAGCCGCTTCCGGCTCTTTTCATAAAAATCGTCCAGCTTCCTCAACATGACATAATATCGCTTCACACTGCTGCGCGCCTGCTTATATCGGCGTCTGTACGTCCGCCAGGAAACCACTGCGGTAACCGCCAGCGCGATCCCGTATCCGGCCAGCGCCTTCTCTCCGAGCGCCACCATAATATCCATATCATAGATCGACAGCAGCTCGTCCGAGTGATAGATCGCCCACATCATCACGGCACACAATGTACCCACGGTACAAAAGATCAATGACTTGACGATATGCTCTAACACGTACGTACCGCGGGAGTAGCGATTGATCCACAATGCCCCGCGTTTTTCCCGCCGTCTGTACTGTTCAGTCCGCGCCATCAGGCGAACTTTTTTCTGATTTACCATGGATTTCCTCCATTCAGACAGATTTTCCTATCATAGCACTTTATTATAACATACAATAGAAAAAATTTCGAGGGCTATTCTGCATCTTTTTCTTAAATAAGTGTTACAATTCTGTGACATCAGTCCAATATTTTGAAAATCAGGTCCCAAATCGCCTCATCCTGCGCCGTCATCCGGTTCCAATCATAGCGGCTTTTAAACTCCTGCTTCGCGCTCTCTGTCGTAAGCAACCCCTTCTTCATCATTTTCCGGTACTCCGCAAAGAACGCATCCTTGTACTTCACCGCATCCTCTGTGTAGTTCGGGTTGTGACGCTTTCCGGTCACTTTCACAAGCGTAATATTTTTTCTGCCGGAAACAGCCTTTTCCAACAGATCAAAACTTGCGGAACATTTTACTGTAGGGTCATCGTCGGAATGGATCACCAGCACCTGCGCGGACGTGTTCGTCAATGCGGTGATCGCATCATAGCCGATAAAATCCGGATTAGCCTTCCGTTCATTTTCCAGAATGCGCTTGCCCACGCGTGAGAGAAGTCCGCCAAAGGACTGTTTCAGCATATGCTCCACGGAAAGGGGTCCAGCCAGTGCGATCTGATGACGCACCTCCGGGTGAAGCGCGGAAATGTTCATGGTGGACAGTGCTCCCCAGCTATGGCCGACCACAGAAATCTCCATATCCCGGTATTCCGGGTCTTCCTGAAGTGCATTGATCGCGTCATTCAGATCAATCAGCGAATGGATAAATCCCCCTGTCGTCTCTCCGCCGGACTCCATGCATCCGGTGTGATCGTAGGAGAACACCAAATATCCGCGGCGGGCAAGCAGTTCGATCTCCTTCATATATCCGCGGTGACCGGACCCCATACCGTGCTCAAACATCACGATGCGTCCCGGAATGTAATTGTCATAATAGTAAAAATATCCCTGTAGCGCATGTCCTTTTGACGACTTAAACGGATACGCTTTTTTCCGCAGCCCAACAAAATCGTCCGCCGAAAAGTAAACCACACAGCCGTTATCATCCGCCCGGGTATAGACCATCTTTTTATACATCTCTTCAAGTTTGTTAAAGATCATTTGGACACCTCCTTGTCTTCGCCCATCTGTAGCGCAATACCACATTCCACCACTTTAACTATACCACCTTTTTATCAAACTTTAAAGCACAATTTCATTGCCTATTTCTGTGAAACAAACTATAATATCTTTATCGGACAGCGGTGTTGCGCAAACTCGCCACAAAATGATTGTGAGGAGATCTTCCATGAACAATTTGACTCGAACTTACCAAATCCCTGTGATCGGCCACTATGATGTTGTCGTTTGCGGCGGCGGCCCCGCCGGCTTTGTCTCCGCGGTAGCGGCGGCGAGATGTGGCGCGAAAGTTGCCCTGATCGAGCGCTACGGATTTCTCGGAGGCATGGCAACTGCGGCAAACGTAGCTCCCATCACCGAATTCATGCACGAGGGAAGGCTGGTTGTGGGCGGCATCCCACTGGAGTTTGTTCGCCGCCTTGAGGAGGGCGGTCACGGTACCATGTGTGCCCCGCGTGGAAATGTTGTCTTCCATCCGGAAGGCTATAAACTGGAGGCTCAGCGCATGGTTCTGGAGGCTGGAGCAGAGCTGTTTCTTCACGCGTATATTTCCGACTGTGTGGTAGAAAACGGAAAGATCACCCACATTGTCTTTGAGAGCAAAAGCGGTACTCAGGCGTTGGAAGCAGATTATGTGATTGATGCTACCGGAGACGGTGATATTGCGGCCCGAGCCGGCGTCCCTATGCTCGATTATCACTGTCCACTGCAGCCCTCTACCCTCTATTTTGTCCTGGGAGGCGTAAAAACAGACATGGTTCCCGGATATTATCCTTCCCACGCAGGAAGCAGCATGAAACACGTCCGTGAGTTTTTGAATGAATTGAGTAAGACACAGGATGTTCCCCAGTTCGGCGGCCCCTGGTGCATGGCCGGAATGGGTGACGGCATCGCTGTCATGAATATGAGCCGCACAGCGCTTGACTGGACCAACGAGGCCGATGCCACCAAGGCCGAGTGTCTCCTTCGCGAGAATGTAACCCGTCTGGTGGCCCTGCTGCGTGAGCATTTCGAGGAATTCGCCAACGCACATCTCATCTCCACCGGAACGCAGGTGGGCATCCGTGAGACCCGCCATATTCACGGCGTTCATATCCTCACCGGGGATGAGTACAAAGTCGCGAAATTCTTCCCTGATTCCATCGCGCGCTGCTCACACCCGATTGATATTCACAGCAATGTGGACAATTCGCAGATTTGCATTTACTTGGAAAAAGCGGCTTATCTGCCCTACCGCTCTATCATCGCCGAGGGCTTTCCCAATCTGCTGGTGCCCTCCCGCTGCTTCTCCGCAGATCGCGAGGCCTTCGCTTCCGCGCGGGTACAGGCAAGCGTGATGGGGCTCGGGCAGGCAGCCGGAGCGGCTGCCGCCATGTGCCACGAAGATGGACGGAGTGTGCTTGATGCAGATATCCGGCGCCTGAGGGCGAAGCTGATCGAGTGGGGAGCGTATTTGGAGGAAGAATAGGCGACACGACCGTGATGGAATAATGTGATAAAAGAGAGACTGTCACACCGGCTAAATTATTAGCCAAGCGACAGTCTCTTTTTGATAGTTGTAGCTTTGCTTAGTTCCTCTGCAAACAGAGCCGGTTCCTCCACTTTCGCTGCCAGTCTAATCCATGCTTCCCTTTTCCCGGCCAACTGCCTGATTTTCCGTTGCAATCCGGCGGAAATGTTGCTCTTGATTATACTCGAAAATGCTCATACTCATCACCTCCGCACGATGTTTCGTAAGAAATTCTGCCAAAATATCGTTTTGAATACAATATGTAATCGCCGTTTCCACCGCTTCTGCCAATGGATGATCTTGAGCAAACTCTTTTGATCTTGTCATCGTGCTACCTCCTTTTTTGATTTACAGGAAGCAGTTCTTGGCTTCTACCTTTCACAACTCAAGAACCTTCCTGCTTAACTGATGGGTGTCAAAGCATTGAAAGATATTGCTTTTGCGGGTATAATTATCTTGAAGGCAGGTGGTTTTATGACAAACATAGAAAGAGAATTTAATGAACTGGAGTCTTTCTTTCACATATTTGAACAATATTTACATGATGTACATAATGTACGATTACCCAAAATAAAAGAATAAAATGCATGGCGGTGATACTATGAAATTCAACACCCACGATAGAACTTCAATTACACTTCCATTAACCAATATCCAGGAAGTAGACGATGCAGGGATATTCCTCTTTTGACTGGGATTAGTTTTCACGTTCTACCCCTTAAAATAACTTTGCACCCCTTACATCAAAAGGGGTGCATTTGTATTAAAACCGATATCGGTTTCCGATATTTTTTCGCCTCAGCCAGCAATAAACAACACGCCCAGCGTTCCGGGACCGCAATGGCTGGAAATCACTCCGCCCGCTCTGGTCTCCAGAATCTCTCCAAACACATTCAGACTCTCCAGATATGCACGCACCTCCGCGATCACTGCTGCGTCGCATCCCGAATGAGTGATGAACACACGATCCGGCTTCGCCGTCTTCAGCGCGTCCTCCATATCCTTTGCGTAAGCCATGATGACCTTTGCAATCTTTCCGCGATATTTCTTCTTCGCGTCCATCTTTCCGTTTTCAACAACAATCTGGGGATGTAGCTGCAGAACACCGCCTGCCAGTGCCGCAACACTGCTGCAGCGTCCGCCTCTGTGCAGATACGTCAAGGTGTCCACCACGAAGCTCGCTCGCACTCTCGGTTTCAATCTCTCAATCTCTGCCACAATCTCCATCGCATGCTTTCCCTCCTGCGCCATCACTGCCGCTTCGAGAATCAATAACCCAATGCCGGTAGAAAGATTCGCAGAATCGATTACATGGATCCGATCCTCACACTCCATCTCCTGTGCTGCCAGACACATCACCTGATGGCAGGAGGACATACTTGCCGACACCGCAAAACAGATCAGTTCATCTCCGTCTCCCAGTTTTGCCTTGAACAGGTCCATCACTTCCGTTATTGATGCAGATGATGTCTTTGGCGTTGTCTTGTTTGCGTCTGCCCACGTATACAGTTCTTCGGGTGTGACATTCACTCCGTCTTGAAATTCGTCCTCACCCAAATGAACATGCAGCGGTAAAATCGTCACATCATACTTTTCCAGAAGCTCTCTTGACAAGTCACAAGTGCTGTCTGAAATAATCTTAATCATACCCGTTTCCTTCCTCTGTCTCCGGGGCCATCGTCCCGGTAACTACACTTATCCATGTTAAGATGATTATACCATAATCAGGGATACAGAATCAACTCAACAATTGTTGAGGTTTCGTTTGAAATTTATTGCTGTTTCATTGTTGCCGCCTTGTCTTTTCCCGATTTTCATGATAAACTGTTATTCATCAACTTCATCGAAAGGAAGGGATTTTCACTATGATCGATGTAATGGATCTCCACACCCATACACTTGCCAGCGGCCACGCCTACAATACCATCTATGAGATGGCGCGAACCGCAGCGGACAAGGGTCTCCCGCTTTTGGGCATTACCGACCACACTCCGAGTATGCCGATTTCCGTTCCACAAAGTTATTTTGGCAATTTCAAGCATATTCCCCGTAAACTTTACGGAGTAAAGATGATGTTCGGTGCAGAACTAAATATTCTTGACTATGAAGGTCACGTTGATCTCCCCTCAAATATTTTAGATAAGCTGGATTATGCGGTCGCCAGCATACATCGCCCCTGCTATGAGCCGGGAACAGCCGCCCAAAACACTGCGGCTTACCTGGGCGCGATGAAGATCCCGAAGGTCTGCATCATCGGCCATCCCGATGATAACCGTTTCCCTCTCGACTACGAAGCACTGGTCTGTGGCGCAAAGGAGCACAAAGTCCTGCTGGAGGTTAACAATAACTCCTTGAACCCCCGCTGTGTCCGCCAGGGCGCCCGCGAAAACTATCTGACCATGCTGGATTACTGCAAGAAATATCAGGTTCCGATCATCCTCGACAGTGACGCGCACTGCGAGGTGGACGTGGCAAATCACAGCCTCGCCCACGCATTTTTGCAGGAGATCGACTTTCCCGAGGAACTGGTGGTGAATCGTTCCCTGGAAGTGGCGGCGGAGTATATACCGTTTTTGAAAAAGATGCTTAACGAAGAAACGAACGCCTGAGGGGCATTCGTTTCTTCATTATTGAGTCCTCTGCTTAGTTTATCTCTACTCCCCATTCCGCCAAATGCTGCCTAAATTCGTCCTCCTCGACACAATAAATAAACACAGGTAACCGTCTCACTTTCGCCTTTGGCCGAAAATATACAAAAAACGTCGAAAACGGATGTCTCCATATGCAATACCATTCCGGGCTCATCCATATTGGCTTTCGGATGTTTTTCCGAGAAAAAAATACTGACTCCAGAAACAGGGTTTTATAGAAACGATATGACTCTGCGTTTTCATATTTTCGGTATTTCATTTCTTCCCATAAATATTTTTTTCGGTACCCCAAAAACGTTACTTCACATCCGTATCTATCCAATTTAATTGTACGCCCTGTAGCAACCCAATAGCGAATCATAAGCAATAGTGGCAACCCAAAAACTAGCACGGCACCGACAATGCTCTTTTCAGCGATTGCAAATACCACACCACCTAGTAAGATGATTGAAAACCCATAAATCATCATTAAAACATATCCATTTCCAGATTTGATCACTAGCTGATCATGCTGTTTCATTATTTTCATCTCCTCTCACTTAACACCTTCGGCAACTACTCCAAAAAGCACCACGCCAAGCGGTACACACAGAACCGGACCGTTTGTCGGCTGACCAGCTAACCACAGAGCGCACAGAACGATTTCGAATAACAGTGCCAGTGCACACGTAATAAATGCTACTCTTTTGACCCCCTTTTTCAGTTCAAACCCCAGTCTTTCCAGTTCCTCAAATCACTGTTCCCGCTTGCTTTCAGGAAGCTTCTTCCCGCCCCACGGACAATATTCCATAAATCCGAAGAATCCACTCTTCCGACTCCAACAGTTTATCAATCAGCCGTTGAATATTTTCTTCTGATAGTTCTTCTACAAGCAGAAACGGCAACCCCGGATGTATCTACATTCACCTGCAAGTCCTACTTTGATTATATATAAGGTGAGAAGCGTCCATGCGAGATCTACCGGCAACGGCATAGGCATCAGCAGAAAAAAGCCCACGTAAAAACCATTGTCACCATACCTGGTTTAAATATAGATCGCCTTTCATTTCCGCATACATAGCCCTGCACGTTCATAGTGTTTACCACTTTGTCCTCCCCAATAAAAAGCACATACGAAAGAACCCTGCCCTTCGTATGTGCCTCTCCACTCAATTCAATCCATCTCCTCGGCAATCGTAACCATACGCTGTCGGGTTTTTCGGTTAAGATGATTTGTTTAATTGCATTTTTATTGTACTATAAACGCCTTACTTTTTCAAGAATTTTTTATGGATTTTACTCACTCAACCTCTTCCACAAGATACAAGTGCGAACCAATCACATCACCCATAAAATAACTTCCCGCGTATTTACAGGTGTTCGTCTCGATATCATATTCATAGATCAACGCATAGGTCTCTCCATGCCAATTCAAGACTCTGCAGATGATATATATTTTTTCTCCAACCATCTGAACGTTATCAAAAAGGTCGACTAAATATGAATCTCCGACAGCGGTCTTCTTTCCGCGCCATGTCATCATCGTTCGAAATACCGCACTGCCTTTTTCGCCATCCGCTACGGTAAACTGCTTATTTTCCCCTTGATTAGCAAAAACGATCGTCTCAGCATCCTTGATCTCTGCTGTGATCAATTCGGTTGGAAAAGCGTGGTCTGATGCGGTCCTTTCCTCTGCCGTTCCACTTTCCATGTCATATTCGACCAGCTTGATCCCATCACTCAACACAATTTGTCCGTCATTATAAAACCATCTGTCCTCCGCACCTCCGAACTCCGCACAATAGTGAGTCTGAAAATCACTTCCATCTTGTGCGACCGAAGCAAGATGCCAACGTTCTTCCTCTGTGTCTTTTTTCCAGCCCTGACAAACGAACCAAATGCGTTCATCCTTAATCACGACAACTTCTTTGAATGCAACGCTTTCTGTGTTTTTACCGGTCAATTGATCAAATTCAATCCGGTTACCACGATAATAAAGCGTATCATAAGCCACAAAAGCCGGAGACTCTGACGTTTCTGTTTGAAGAGCTTCTATTCGGTAATCCATCGCTTTTCTGATGCCGAAAAACCCCATGACGATGATGCCTCCTAAAAGCATGCACCCAATGACGATCAAGCTTATCTTTTTCATTTGGTTTTCCCTCCGCTTTATGATGCGATTTCCGCATCAAACCGCCTACTTCCCCAAATACGTCCGAATGATCTCCACATACTCGTCCGGATAGAACCCAATCTCACCGGAAAACCGTGTCAGGGCGATCAGGCCGCCATCGATCTCATCGATGGAAGCGAGCATCTTGGCATTATCTACCTTCAGCCCTCCTCCGTACACCACATCCAAACCGCCTGTCACTTCCTTGACGAAGCGGGCAATCTTTGTAATGTATTCCTTTCCTGCGGGCGTTTTTCCCGGCCCGATGGACCAGATTGGCTCATAGGCAATCACGACCTTTTCCTTGTCCACACCGGCAAGACCAATCTCCAGCTGTTCTCTAAGGACTTCCTGCCAGTTCTCCATCTCCTCGCTCTTCTCGCCGATACAGTAGAGCACCTTCATCCCGGCTTCCGTCGCCAGACGGATTTCCTGATTCAGCAGACGATTCACCGCCTTCGTGTCAACCACTCCCGCTTCCGCCAGGATTCCCATCTTGTCATTGCGCTCCTCGCAATGACCGATCAGCACATGTCCAACTCCCATCGCCTTCATCGCCGAAACCGGACGGTTGGTCGTGAACGCGCCAAAATTGCCGCCCACCGCGGTATTCATGCGGTACACACTCTGGCAGCCGATCTGCACCGGACTGTTTTCGCACTGAGCCGCCACCGCACCCAAAAGGTGCGCTTCCGGGAAGTACTGGACAAATTCCACCTCAGCCGAGTCATAATTTTTTAACGGTTCCTGCGTATTTACCACGATATAACTTCCCCAGCTTTGCATGGGCGCAATGCGATTCACACCGCCAAGCTCCACCGGAACATCAAAACGTTTTAAATTCAAATAGATATGTTTCATTGTTTCTCGCCTTTCACTATCAAATGCATCCTTCTCTAGCAGAAATCCCGTCCTCTTTTACAAAAGTGCGCCGCAAAAGCAGCGGCGCACCGTAAGGTTTCAATGTACTTCTATCAAAATCAGTCAACGCATGCATGCTGCCAGCCGTTCGTTCCGTCGTAAACCTCGTCCTTCATGCAAAGGTGAACCGCACCCATCTTGAAAGTCATCGGCAGTGCCAGAATATTCGGGTTCTCGCCGACAAACTTCTTCTTTGCATCCTCCAGTGCCTCCTCAAAGGTCGCTCTGGTCTTCAGACCCATACCGCGGGCGATTCCGGGCTCCTGAGCACCAACGATGTAGATCGCGGAAGTGTTCATCTCGGCGATGTGTCCGCAGGACATCATGGAGAAACCGTGGAAAGGATGGAACGCATTTGCGAAACGATACTTGCGGATATACTCCTGGTTGGTCGCGAAATACTCGCCATAGCGATCCATATCCGGAAGAATATTCATATAATCATGCTGGAACAGCTCATAAACCTCGCGCAGATAAGGCCATCTCTCATCGTGGAAGTAGCCGTTGCAAATGGAGGATACGATAAATACGCAGCGGTCACTCATGATTCTCTTGTGACGGATAACCTGTGCGGACAATGCCTGCATCATCTGGATGGGGTTGGTTCCCATACCATCACCGTAATGGAAATTCTGAGGCATACCGAATACGATCACATCGTACTTCTTTTCTGCGAAAGGCACGTACGTACGCTTATCCGCAACTTTCCAGCTCTCAGGCATCATCTCTGCCGCATAACCGGAGAAGATTGCAATCTGGCGGGAGTAGGTGTCCAAAACCGCATCACAGCAGAAGAACGGATGACCCATGTGTTTCTCCATGTGCATACCGATCTCATCAAACTTCGTACGCATCAGGCTCTTTCCGGATACGGGGGTGAAGTCAGGGCGATGCATAACCTTCGGTACATGGTGGCTGGCGATAGATCTCCAGTGGGTGATACCGGTCGCACAATGCTTGTATCCGCCGGAGTATCCGCCGTAAGGATTGCCCTGCGTATGGCCGATCATAATCGGAATATCACAGTCGAAAACATATTTATTCATCAGAACAGGGTCGCCGCGATCGGTCAGCCCCAGGTCTACCATGTGCTCGTAGTCCTCGGAGTCATGGCTGGTGATCTGATTGGTGTAATAGAACTCGTTGAACAGTTCATCGCCCAGGATCTGCTTCATCTCCGGCACCGTCGCACGGGGATGCAGACCGTTGGAGATCAGCAGCAGGATGTCCTTCTTCTCAACGCCGCCTGCATACAGCTCGTCCAGGCACGCACGGATGGATACCTTGCGGTGAGACGTAGGCTGACAGCCTCCCTTTACAATGTCGGGAATGACAAACACTACCGTCTTTCCGGGTGCCGCCAATTCCCGCAGTGCGGGCATACCGATCGGGTTGCGGATGCTCTCCAGGGTCAGATTGTACAGGGTGTCCCAATCCTGAGGAAGACACTCAGGGTCGGGCAGTGTCTTTCCGGGAATAAACACATCGGTGTTATCGGGCAGATTTGCGCTCATCAGGCCATTGCCGTATTCAAATTCCAATTTCATCGTCGTACTCTCCTTTTCTCTAAGTTTTTACTCATCATGGCGCAGGGTCGATACTGCCCTTTGCTGATAAGTTATCGTTCACTCTTTCTTGTTAATCATATCATGAGTAAATTGCCTCCGTCAACGAAAAAATGAGCAAACGTTTGCGTAAAAACAAGCTTGATTCTCTTGAGTTTTTTTCACATTTCTGTTACACTGAAATCATCTAAAAATCATTCGGAGTACAACCATGAGCATAAAAGATGTTGCAAAAGCTGCCGGTGTATCCCCCTCCACTGTATCCCGCGTGATCAACAGTGGTGATCGTTCTGCCGCTAGTCCGAAAACACAGCAAAAAATCTGGGAAGCCGTGCGCGAGCAGGGTTACATCCCCAACCAGAATGCCCGCAATTTAAAGTGCGGCACCTCCTCCGCTGCGCCGCAGGGCCAGTTTTTCGACTGCATATACGCAAGGCTCGCCGGTGCTGAATTGGATCCGTTTTTCACGATTCTGATGCACGAGGCAGAGATCGAGGCGTTGAATCACGGTTATCATCTGCGTCGCCAATATTCAATCGAAGAAATACAAAAAAAGCGTCCGCCGGCACCGGACAGCCAGACGAAGGCCGCCCTCGTTCTCGGGCGCGTGGATGAAGCATCAATCCTTCTTCTGAAAAAATATTACCGCCACCTGATCTGCATGGGGCTGCAGGACAAACCGTTGTCCGTAGATCAGGTCCTCTGCCGAGGATATGATGCCGCCAAGGAGTGCATCCATTATCTCCATTCCCTCGGCCATACAAAAATCTGTTATTTCGGCGAGACCCGGAACGAGCAGCGCTATGACGGCTACCTGGCTGCCATGGCTGAGATTGGCATTTCCGAGACCGCCCCTTATATTGTCGAAACCTCCTTTTCCTCCGACGGAGGATATGCCGCCGTCCGGCAGCTGATCGACCGGGAGATTCCCTGCACCGCTATCTTTTGTGCCAGCGATCTGATCGCAGGAAGTGTTTTAAAGGCTTTAAAGGAACGCAAGATTCGTGTTCCTCAGGATATTTCCGTCATCGGTATCAATGACATGGAAACCGTCCGCTACTTAGATCCCATGCTCACCGCGATCGCAGTTCCGATGACTGAAATGGGTAAGCACGCCGCAAAGCTTCTGATCGACCGCATTAACGGAGGGCACAAGCTTCCGGCCAAAGTTCTGATTTCCGGTGTGCTCGTTCAGCGAGAGTCCTGTTCAGAAGTCAAAAAATAATCTTCGGAAATATCCATGAGGCACGGGAAACTCCCGTGCCTCATCAACTAAGATACAATATTCAATTATTTCGCAACTCTCTTCTTAGACGCGAATGCAACTACCGCAATACCCGGAACCGATGCATCAATCCATGTCTACGAATCGTCAAAATCAGACCAATCAGCGCCCCTTCACCTCTGTCAGTGTCTGCTCCCACACCGTTACCTCCGGCCATCCGGTCGTGTCGAACGCATCGCGAATACACTGACAATAATACTCCAGTTTTTTCTGAATACCCGGATATCCGATAAACGATGGTGTGTGCCCTGTCGCTGCGCGCTCAAAAATCCGTGCGCGGTCCTCATTGGAGTCCGTTCCCGCGTACCCATCCACAAAATACAGACTGTACTCATATGACTGGGTAAACTCCGGGTAAGCACCCTCATCTCCAAAATACGCAAACCACTCCGGATTGAAACTCACCCATTTCTCCTCCGAGAACAGTGCATCCTCCCGGTAAGTCGCGTCATGTTCCAGTTTTTTCTCAATCACATGCGAGATTTCATGATGCAGCGTCCTGTCCAACGTCGCATTGTCAATGTTCACACCGATCACATTGGTTCCCCGGTTCTCCTCCATAAAGCCCACATACCAATTCGAGGAGAATTTATAGCTCAGATTCAGAATAAACTGAAACTCCACTTCCCGATTTTCTCTGTAATGTAACTGGTCAAAGAATCCTTCCGGATATGCGGCCAGAACATTCTCCAATGTACTCAACGCATTCGCAATCATCGTCTCATCATACGTCTGCTGTGCGGTGTACGAAGGAAATTCTGTGTCACATTCATCCGCGATCTTCACGGTCACTCCATATCTCGAAGCCAACTCTCTCGCCCTTTGATACAGCTCCTCCGAGACTCTCGTCGTCCCCGGAAGCGTTTCCAGCCCTAACTTCACCGTTTCAAGCGACGCACCTTCCTGCTCCACAGACAAATCCCAGAAATAAAGCCGATCCTCTCCGGCACTGTTCGTCAACGTAAAAAAGTATCCATTTCCTTCCGCAAACCATACCGGATCATAAGACAATCCTCCCGGCGCATCATTCTTCTTACAGGAAGAAATAAATGTTCCTTCTTCGTCATAGAGTTTCATTTCCGGATTTCCGGTCTCGTCCGTGACCGTAAACATGATATATCCACTGTCACCCACAAGTCTGGGAATTCCCACTCCACCGGTCATCGCAATGCCCTGTTTGTCCTCCGGCCGTCCGATCATGTACTCCGCCCGTCCGGTGTACGCATTTGCCAGCCAAACCGATCCATCCGTCTCCGCGCCCACCAGGGAAAATCCCAGATCAACTTCAGAAATCGTTCCGGTCGACAAATCAAGTACCGCACATTCGCTGAGCAATGACCGGCCATCAATATAAGTGAGTACCACACAGTTCCCGTTGAGATTCCCTGCCGCAACATCGTGATGCCCCTCAAGCACACGTTCTGTCCTTCCGGTGGCAAGCTCCACCATCACCATTCCTTCTCCCGCTTGGTAGCAATATGCTTTCGTTGCCGATGAATCGAGGTAGACAGTTCCTCCCGGGGTCTGATATTCTTCAACGATCTGAAGCGTCTCATCCAATAGCCAGAGTGCCCCTGTGCGATGGTCATACACCGAAACCCGGTCCTCCAGCACCTGAATCCCCGTGTAAGTGACCTGAGGAATTACCGTCTCACAGAGAAGCTCACCGGTTTCGACGCTCACCACCTTCAGATAGTGGGAGGACGACTTGGCTTCCAAATCATACCTCATGTAAGAAACTAACAGATTGTTGCCAAACCGATGGAGCTCCTGCCCGCTTACGCCCTCAATAATCTCATTGGGGATGTAAAAAAGGCTCTCGCTCTCCTGCAGCGCCACTTTATTCCCGAGTATTCCAAGGTGCAACGGCTTCGCACTACTCTCCGACTCGCTTTCCGACTCTGTTGTTCCCTCTGTCTCCTCCGGGGACTCCTGCTCTGTGCCCACAATCTCTGTGGTCGGTTCCCCGGTCTGGTTCACCGGAACATCTTTGCAGCCTGTCAGACCCCCGACTAACAACCCGCACAACATTATCATCGCTATTTTCCTTCTCATCACTATACCTCCCATTCCGGCCGACTCAATCGGCCGTCTTCTTCTATTTTCGCTCCTCCGCCAGCATTTGTAAAGGTTTTTTCAAAAAAATTGCGAGATGAACACCATCCCGCAATTTTTTGATTGATTCAGTTGTCTAATCTAAAATTATGCAAATCTCTTCTTAGCTGCAAATGCAACTACTGCAATACCCAGAACCAGCACTGCATACAGAGGTGCAGCGTTGATATCAGCGGTATCGTCGATGCCGGGGCCGGGTACAGGGGTTCCGGAAACGGTAGTCTTCTCGAAAAGCATCAGGTCAAGAACAAAAATGTTGGAGCTTCCTTCTACACTCAACAGCGGGAACGGAGCAAATTTCAGAATGCTGCCGCCATCCTTGATGTTATCACGGAAACCTACAACAACGGTATCGGTTTGTCCAACCCAGTAGATACGGAACAGTCCGCCATCCTTCGCTTCTACCTGCCACTCCCAAGCTTTATCTGCCTTGCCGTTCGTCGCATTTTCGAAATCAGTCTCTCCTTTATAGCTGATATAGCCCAACTCTCCCTTGATGCTGACACCGGTGTTCATAGGCTCCACGGTCCACACGGAGAGATCTCCGGTAACGATACCGTCTGCTACGGTAACTTCCTTGGGATCAATCTTCTTTGCGTGAGTGCTGGCATCAATCTCGTAGTACTTATCGCCGCTGCCATCTTTGTTGTACTTTGCAACGATAACAAACTCACCGCCATCCAACACATCTGCCACATCAGTAACCTGCTTGTAAACCACTTCGTCTGCTGCCTGTGCAATCATACCCATCGTTGCGGTCAGGCAAAGTACTGCTGCAACCAATACTGCAAAAAACTTTTTGAAATTCTTACGCATTTCTTTTTCCTCCTGTTTTTTCGTTCTGCGAAAAACAGTACATCTCCATTCAAAAAAGATATACTATTTTTACATAAGGTTACTTGAGGATATCACAAATCCCTTTTTATTACAACTAAGGCAAAACATCTTCTTGCTTTTTGCCAAAACCTACCCGCAAAACGCCAAATTCAGGATCATACTCCACACCGGTATCATCACCATGGACAACAATGTGCTGAACACGACGCACTTTCCGGCAAACTCCTCCTCCACCTGATAGCGGGCGGCCAGAATTACCGTCGTACTTCCCGCAGGCATTGCCGCCAAAATAGTACAAATCCCGGCTGCGGTCCCGTCAATTCCGGCCAAAAGGCACCCGGCAAATACTACCAGAGGAATTAACAGCAGACGAAGCACAGAAAAATAGATGGTCTCGCGACTCACCAGTGTCTTCCAGTCGGCCTGCGCCATAGTCATACCAATCGCCAGCATCACGATAGGCGTACAACATCCGCCCAGCCCGTTCACGACACGTTCCACGCAGTTCGGTAGCCGAATCTGCGTCACCATCAGGATCAGGCCAATCCCAACTGCGATAATCGTCGGATGGGTGAGCACCTTCATGATGGCGTCCTTCTTCTTCTGGTTCGGATCCACGGTGTAGTACGTCAGTCCTGCAGTCCACATTACGATCCGCTGCGGGATCAGATAAATCGACGCATACAGCGGTCCAATGGATCCGTAAAGGCTTTCTGTCACCGGATTTCCCAAAAAGGCGGCATTGGAACAAACCGTCCCGTACTGAAGCACCGACTTCTTCCGGTCCTTGATCCAGTTATAACAGGTGGCACTGATGATCGCATAAAACACCTGGATCACGACAGAGATAATCAGCACCTGTATTCCCTTCCTGATGACCGAGCCGTCCATGGGGATATAGAAGGATGAAATAATATTACAGGGCAAGAGCAGATTCACGACCAAAGATGTGATTTGCTGCTTTCCCTCCTCCGAAATGATCCTTTTTCTCTTTAAAAAGAATCCAATTGCGATCTCAATAAACATCATCAACTGGACATTCAATACATTGCTTGAATCCACGGTGAGTCTCCTCCTTCGATACCAACCCAAACTAAACTCTGCCTTCTATTTTGCGAAAGACTACCTAAACGGAGCAGGATTAGGTGAAAACTACCCAAAAGTAATGTACCTGTCCTGTTCGATAAATTGAAATTTACTTAGTTAGTAATCTTTCAGTTTCTTCCATGTCCTTTGCAATCAGCGGACGCATACTGTCTTTGTACTTCGACAAATCAGCGCCATGAAAACATGATAGTATCCTTGGAATGTATTGTGGTTTTGCCATACCTACTTGTACAAGAGCCTTGATACATTGTCTGGCAGTGATCGGTTTTTCGTCCGTAACATGTGAAAGATACTCTGATAGAATGGCATCGAAGCGGTTATTATCATCCCACTGAGCATTGGCGGCAAGAATATGCAATGCACGATTTCTTACCAATGATTTAGGATGATTAAGCAACGAGGCAAAGATATCAAAGTGCCCATACCATTCATCGGTATCTTGACTCTCGGATATGATTTTATCAGCAATAGCACAAGCGAATTTATCATCTTTCGAT
>JAFQDI010000079.1 GCA_017416055.1 Lachnospiraceae bacterium | reverse complement strand
GGAAATTGAAATTCCTGAAAAGATATTCTATGCAAAGGATCAGCATGGAGGAAGCCTTCTGAATAGTTACATCTATATGACGGGAAAGGAGATGGATTATCCCATCACCTACCCCACAGGCCCCGGATATCAGACGTTGAATGGATTACAGGCGGTTGGATACTGTCGAATCCGTCAGGTGAATCTGTTGGATTACGGTCGCGCGGAGAATCAGAGACAGGTACTGTCTAAAGTATTCGAAAAAGTCCAAAACGTAGTCAAGCGAATGGATTTCGCTACGTTGCTGCAGATTATTAATACGGCAACGGAGTATATTATCACTGATGTTACACCTCAGCAGGCATTTGAGATGCTGAAGGGAATTGGAGATTATTATTTGGATGACTCCACCGGATTTCCGTTTTCTGACAAGAGAGCATATGCGAATCCTACGGATACTAATTCCGGAATTTTCTGGAATGACTGTATTATTCCGAAGGATTTGATTAGTAATCTGACCGAGCTTCATCGAGTACTTTATAACAATGATAAATACGTACCCTCCGAGACGGTGCTGAATATCAGTGCCAAGATTTCCGCCGACTCCGGAGTGTATGCAAATTGATAAGAGGAGAATCGGGGCTGCGGCGGAAGAAATTCGTCTGCAGCCCTATCGTTTTGTGATGAAATTCAGATTTTCTTTATAGGTGCGTCACATAATGGTCACATCTGAATGATACATTTTTCTCAACAAGACAAGGAGGCATCAAGGATGAACGAAAATGAGTATTACAACGGTATGGATGAGCATGAAGTGCCGAAGAATGAGGAGAAGCCTGAAGTGATTAACGGTGGATATACCGTTACCGGAGCATACGCAGAGGCGGGATATAAAGAGTTGAATCGTGCAGCCAAGGAAGCAAGGCGGCAGGAGAGGAAGAACAGAAGAGAAGGACGTGGTCCGGTCAGGAGCATTGGATGCCGTATCGCGACGGCTCTGTTGTGTGGCATCCTGTTTGGATGTGCCACGGCGGGAGCTTTTTTGGGCGTTATACATCTTACCGGATATGGTCAGAAGCTAGAGGAAATACTGGATGCTGCGGACAAACTCCAGGATGTGGGAAACAACAGCATTCAGACCGGAACAACATTGAAACCGACGATATCCGAGGACGACCGTGATGTATCTGCGGTGTACAAGACGGCACTGCCGTCGATTGTGGCTATCACAAATAAAGCAGTTTACGAGTACAATAATGGCTTCCAGATATTTGATCAAGAGGTGGAAGGAAGCGGAAGTGGTATCATCATTGGCAAGAATGATACAGAGTTGTTGATTGTGACGAATTATCATGTGATCGAGGGCGCAGATGAGCTTACCGTGACATTTGTGGATGGAAAGACGGTCGAGGCACATAAAAAAGGAAATGCGCCGGACAACGATCTGGCTGTGGTTGCGGTAATGCTGAAGGAGATGGAGAGCAGCACAAAGTCCTCCATTTCGATTGCGAATCTTGCAAACGAAGAAGCAGAAGTCGGTCAGAAAGTGGAGGCGATCGGAAATGCATTGGGTTACGGCCAAAGTATGACGGTAGGATATATCAGTGCGGTCAATCGCGATGTGACCATTGATGGCGTGACCATGACGCTGATCCAGACGGATGCTGCGATCAACCCCGGAAACAGCGGCGGAGCCCTGCTGAACATGAAGGGCGAAGTGATTGGAATTAATTCAGCAAAGTATTCCGATACGGATGTGGAAGGTATGGGCTTTGCCATTCCGGTCAGTCAGGTGAGAGCAATTATTGAAGAATTGATGAACAAAGAAACAATGGTAAAAGTCAGTGAGGAAGAACTGGGATATATGGGCGTGAGTATGTTGAATGTTGCATCCAATAATATCTACGGAATTCCGGCGGGTGCTTTGGTGAAGGAAATTGTAGCGGGGTCTCCTGCGGCAGAAAGCGATCTGAAGACGGGTGATATCATTGTAGGATTGGATGATCACAAAGTGAGCGGTACGGATGAACTGGGGAAACTTATGGATTATTACAAAGGAGGCACGCAAATCACGTTGACAGTGCAACGATTACTGGACGGGAAGTATCAGGAAGTTAAGGTTGTGCTCACGCTTGGATTTAAAGCCGACTATGTAAAGCAGTAATCGGTTGATTCACGAAAACTCCTTGAAGCAAGACTTCACAGAACAGAGAATGTGTCTGTTTTGTGGAGTTTTGCCTTTTGCGGTGAATTATGTCATAATATTTTGACATTTTTACGAGATTGGCAAAATAGATATTTGAGATTATAATAAATAAAACTCTATTTATAAGCAAAAGATGGACGTGAAAGGAGAAACAATATGTTTCAGGACATGATGGATACGATTGGCTTTCTTGGGACGAAGGATGCCGCAGTTGCAGAGGCGATGCAGGCGGAGCTTCAGAGACAGCGCGACAATATTGAATTGATTGCTTCGGAGAATATTGTAAGCCCTGCAGTGATGGCTGCAATGGGCAGTGTGTTGACGAATAAATATGCGGAAGGTTATCCCGGACACCGATACTATGGTGGTTGCCAGCATGTGGATGTGGTAGAGCAGTTGGCGATTGACCGTGCGTGTGAACTGTTTGGCGCAAAGTATGCGAACGTACAGCCTCACTCCGGCGCACAGGCAAATCTGGCGGTTTACTTTGCAGTGCTTGAAGTGGGCGATACGGTAATGGGTATGGATCTGTCTCAGGGCGGTCACCTGACCCATGGAAGCCCCGCGAATATGAGTGGAAAGTATTACAATTTTATCGCATATGGTGTGGATGAAAATGGTTTCCTTGATTACGATGCGTTGGAGAAGCAGGTGAAGGAAGTACAGCCGAAGCTTCTGGTAGCCGGTGCGTCCGCATATTGCCGTGCATTGGATTTTGAACGTTTGGCAAACATCGCGCACGGCGTTGGTGCGATGCTGATGATTGATATGGCTCATATCGCAGGACTTGTGGCTGGCGGTGCCCATATGAACCCTGTTCCTTACGCGGACGTTGTGACTACGACTACCCATAAAACTCTTCGCGGGCCTCGTGGTGGTCTGATTCTGACCAACAGTGAGGAATTGATCAAGAAGATCAACAAAGCGATTTTCCCCGGAACTCAGGGCGGCCCTCTGGAGCATGTAATCGCAGGTAAGGCCGTATGCTTTGGTGAGGCATTGAAGCCGGAGTTCAAGACTTACGCAAAGCGCGTGGTGGATAATGCGCAGGCATTGTCTGCCCGTCTAATTGAGCGCGGTGTGAAAATCGTCAGCGGTGGTACAGATAACCATCTGATGCTGATTGATCTCTCCGATGAGGAAGTGACCGGAAAGCAGTTGGAGCACAACCTGGACGAGGTTCACATCACGGCGAACAAGAACACCGTTCCCGGCGAGAAACGAAGCCCTTTTGTGACCAGCGGTGTGCGTGTGGGTACTCCTGCAGTGACGACACGTGGATTTGGCGTAGAGGAGATGAAGATCGTGGCAGATTGCATCGCAGACTGCATCTTCGATTTCGAGAACAAGAAAGAAGAAGTGGCGGCGAGGGTTGCAGAGCTGACAAAGAGATTTCCGTTATACGAATAAGTAGAAGAAATCATCCCCGGAGGCTGTCTTTACGGACAGAATCCGGGGATTTGATCGTTTATGGATGAGTTTCGGAATGGTGCTTGTTGCCGGAACCGGTTCCGTCACCTTTTCCGTTACCGTTACCGCTTCCGGAGTGGGTGCCGTCGTGATTGCCAAAGCCGTGACTCGGATAAATTGTTTCACCGGAAAGCGCATTGATTCGGTCGCAAATCTGCCGCATGGTAAGATCCCTCACCTCTTCCGGAGTGATGGTTGGATCCAAGGCGAGAAGTTCTAAGTATGCCTGATATTTGCCGCAGGAGAGTCCGACAGCGTGGGCATATGCTGCGAGTCCTCGATTTCCCGACGAGCAATGAACATTGTCATAGTTGGAAATGCAGACGCCAAGTTGGCTGAGCATAGTCTGGCAGACGGATTCATCATCGCCGAAAACGGAGATGGAAATGAGATGTTCACCGGTTAGATAGTCAGCCATGCTGTCATCTCGGAGAAGCGTTGCCACCGCAGTTTCATAATCCAGAAAACGAAGGTGAACAGAAGACACGATAACGGAGCCGTCACCATTGAATGCGTTTACGTCAATCACTTTTCCAAAACGATTGATTTCTAACTCAATAGAAGGATTTACATCCACACTGATGATAGTGCTCGGGGTAAAGTAGAGGGTATGACCGGCGATACCCAGCAACAGAAGGAAAGACAAGGCTACGGCAATCAGTGCAGGCCGAACGGAAAAGGGAGAGCGGTGATAGCCGTTCGTTTTTCGGGAAAGATAGTCCAATGTATGCTGTTTTAATGATTCTTCTGCTTGAATCTGATCAAATGCGTGCTTAAGCTGTTCAGACAATCTCTTCACCTCCCAACGTATCTCGTAATCGAAGTCTGGCTCTGGCCAGATTGGTGTATATCGTATTGACATTCTTTTTTAGTATCCGGCTGATCTCCAAAGCAGAGTAGCCTTCATAGTAATGCAGGTAAATCACTTCACGGTATTTGGTGGGAAGGGAGAGAACCGCTTCCAGCAAGTCGATACTTTTTTCGGGAAAGTCAATGGCCTGTTCTATCACCTCGTCCAGAGAAACGGTGTGAGTGCGGAAGAAATTCTTTAACAGGTCTTTGCATGAATTGATCGTTACACGGATAAACCATGCCTTTTCGTGTTCATCACTCTCAAAGACGACGGAGCTGAGGACGTACTTCATAAACACGGTTTGAAATACGTCCTCCGTGTCGTGAAAATTTTTCAGATAGGTCATACAAAGTCGACGTACGGTATTTCCATAACGTTCGACTGCCATGATTGCTTCCTGTTCGCTCCGCACATCAAATCCTCAAACTTTTACTTTCCGCAGTTGCCGTTTCTGCCGCTTTTGCCGCAGCCGTTGCCCTTGCCGCCGCCGTTACCCTTGCCGCAACCGTTTCCTTTGCCGCTACTCTGGCCACAACCATTGCCCCGGTTATCACAAATGCCGTCCCCGTCTTCATCGACAAAGGATTGGCCCGGTTTGTTCTCACGGTTGTCGCAGATGCCGTCCTCGTCTTCGTCCAAGAAATTTTGGCCTGTCTGGCATGCAGGTGCGTTATCCCGGGGAGTGCCTGCAGCCAACGCAGCTGTACTGCCGATGATCAGGATGAGAACCAGAACCAATAATCCGCTGATCCGCTTCTTCATGCATAGATCCTCCATTCTGATAGGATAGTCAGTGAAGTGACTTCATAAGGAATACGATTCGGAAAAAAGAAACCTTTCATTCTGTTTGAAAAATCTTTTGGTTCTATTTTACTGCAAAATGAAGAAGAAGTCCATGAGAGAAAAATGATTTGAACGGTTTATGGAAACTTTACTTGCCTGTTTTGCGGAAATAGAGTATGATATTATGCGAGCGGTCAGTAATGGCCGGATAAAGACAGGAGAATAAGTATGTCAGAAGATTTCAGAGAGATTGATGAGATGACCAATGAGGCCATCGAGGAAAATAAAGACGTGAAAGTGGCGGTGGAAGAAGATGACGATTATGAACAGGTGTGTATGATCTGCCATCGGCCGGAGAGCAAGGCAGGAAAAATCCTGACCATGCCCGGAAATCTAAATATTTGTGTGGATTGCATGCAGAAAATGTTCAATACAGCTGAGCAGTTCGGTATGCCGGATATGGATGGTTTCCCCGGATTTATGACGACCATGGAGATACCGATTCAGCAGATGCAAAAGAGCCCGAAACTCACCGATTCTACAGAGAAGCAGGGAGATGAGACACCGGATGACGAGAAGGGGAAGGGAAAACCTTCCGGAAATCCTTTTCAGAATGTGCGTTTCATCAATCTGAATGATTTCGGTTTGGGCGATATGGGCATGCCCAGACGTCAGAGAATCAAAAAGAAAAAAGAGAATAAAGAGCCGAAAAAATTTGACCGCAGCGAGATACCCGCACCTCACCGCCTGAAGGCGATGCTTGACGAGTACGTGATCGGCCAGGAAAAGGCGAAGAAAACTCTTTCTGTAGCAGTCTATAATCATTATAAGCGTGTCTGTGCTACCCCTGAGGACGGTGTGGAAATTGAGAAGTCAAATGTACTTCTGATCGGACCGACCGGAAGCGGTAAGACTTATCTGGTTAAGACTCTGGCGAAGCTTCTTAATGTGCCGCTTGCGATCGCGGATGCGACTTCTCTGACAGAGGCCGGATATATCGGCGACGATATTGAGAGTGTGATCTCCAAGCTGCTGGC